>JAJKIL010000405.1 GCA_021154515.1 Niastella sp.
ACCAGTTGACCAGTTGACCAGGAAAAGCAGGTTGATAAGGTTGATAAAGTTGATAATGGGCGAAGGATGAAATGTGAGGGAGTTGAAATAGTGAGGAGTATTACCTGGTCGCGAACCCTTTCACGTTTGCCGTTTCACGTTTGCCGATTCACGATTGCCGACTATTGCCGATCCACGATGATACTTTTCCTACAACTCCTGATATTTTTTTAACAAAAGCCATAATTACCCAGTAGGATTCAGGGATCCCGGGTACTTACAGATATAACCGAGCTGTATGAAGGATTTCCGGCTTTATGATATATCTGATTTTGTAATAGATGAGGACTTTATTCGCTGGGTACATGAACAGCGCGAAGAAGATAACCTGTTCTGGAATACCTGGTTGCAGCAACATCCCGACAAACACCTGGTAATTGCTACTGCCAGGCGTATTGTAGAATCTATACAATTTCAGCAAAGCAATATCAATGAAGCCCAGGTAGAGCAGGAGGTGAGCCGGTTAATGAATACCATTACTACCCAGCAAGTGAAGCAGGAACCCGAAAATGGAACGGTAGTGGCTTTTAAATGGTGGTATGCCGCTGCAGTATTGCTGTTGTTTGTAGCCGGTACCTGGTATTTTTATCTCAGGGATAACAGCGTACACCCATATGCGTACTCTGCCATGGTGGCCGCCAAACAACTGATCGAGCACATCAATACTTCCCAGAACCCCCTGGTGCTGAAACTGCCCGATGGAAGCCAGATAACGCTTGCCCCCAAAAGCCGCATCAGTTATGCCCAAACGTTTGGTTCTGCCGATACGGCCCGGAACGGCGTCACGCGCGACGTGTATCTGCTGGGCGAAGCTTTTTTTCAGGTGACCAAAAACCCGCACCGGCCCTTCAGGGTGTTTGCCAATGAAATTGTGACGAAAGTATTGGGCACTAGTTTTACCGTTCGTTCATTTGATAAAGACACCACTATACAGGTAACCGTAAGAACAGGAAAAGTGAGCGTGTATGCACAGGCAGCCACACCGGCTTCTTCCAAAATGAGTGAGATCATACTAACCCCCAATCAACAACTGGTATACGAAAGAACAGGCCAGAAATTCCAGAAGGTATTGCTCAACAACCCTGTCATGATCGTATCTCCGCCCGTAGAGCGATCAATGGTATACGACGATGCGCCGCTCGATAAAGTATTCGGCGACCTCAGTAGAATATATGGGATCAATATTGTGTTTGACAGCGATCTGTTAAAGAAATGCACGGTAACGGCAGATATTTCAAATGAACCGTTCTACCAGAAGTTAAGTTTGATATGTAGCGCTATAGACGCCCATTACGAATTGATAGACGGACAAGTCGTAATTGAATCATCCGGATGTAAGTAAGAGAGACCTTTTATATGATTTTAACATTGATAAACCCATTAATATGATCAAGTTACCACCCTGAGAAAGGGAAAAAAAGAACCCCGACATTGTTCGCACCAACGTCAGGGTTTTTGAAGATAATTTGTCCTGCTGGCTTCAACAGTAGCGGGACAAACATTGATTAAAACTGATTGCTTTAACCATCTAATAGTACAAAACTATGAAAAAAGTACTCGTTAACCAGTTAATCTACCGGTTTATGAGAATAGGATTGCTGCCATTACTCTTGATCACCGGCTTTGCCGGTATGATGTATGCCCGTCCGGTTCACGGACAGGAGGTTCTAAACCAGCGTATTAACCTGGTTGCAGACAATAAGGAAGTTAAAACGGTGCTGAATGAGATCAGCCGGCTGACTGATCTCAAATTCGTGTACAGTTCTCAACGCATTCCGGTACGGCAAAAAATATCGGTGGCCGCCCGTAACCAGCGGCTGGGCGATGTACTGGAACTGTGTTTGTCGCCTTTGAATATCCTGTATTTTGTTTCCGGCAACCAGATAGTGTTGACGCGGAAAGGCGAAGCCTTTAACCTGGCGATGTATATCACCGACGATCCCCGTAAATTTTTGTTGGACGAAGAAGCCCCGGCCAAAACCATTACTGGTAAAGTAACCGATGAAGGTGGAGCTCCCCTGAACGGCGTATCGGTATTGGTGCGCGGAACAAACAGAGGCACCAGCACCAATGAAAAAGGTGTGTTTGTGATTACGGCCGATGTGGGCGAAACACTGTCGTTCACCATGGTGGGCTATAAAGAAAGCGCCGTAAAGGTGGGCGATGAAACCAACATCACCGTTCGGTTACTGGCGGAAACCAGCAACATGAACGAAGTGATCATTGTAGGGTATGGTACCCAACGCAGAAGTTCATTGACCGGCGCTATCTCCTCGATCAATACAAAAGCCATCAATGAACTGCCGGTGGCCAGTGTTGAACAGGCGCTGCAGGGCCGGGTGGCCGGTTTAACGGTCACCAACAACGGCGAACCGGGCACATCACCCATTGTGCGCATCAGGGGGGTGAGCTCTATCAACTTTGCATCTGACCCCTTGTATGTGATCGATGGATTTCCTACCGGTAACCTCGTCAACTTCGACAGCCGCGATATTGAATCGGTGGAAGTGTTGAAAGATGCCAGTGCGGCCGCTATTTATGGCTCTAGAGCTACCAATGGCGTAATACTCATTACTACCAAAAAAGGCCGGCGCGATAATAAGATCAAAGTAACGCTCGATTCTTATATCGGCACCCAAAAGCCCTGGAATACTATCGATCTGCTGAATACAGATCAATACCTGAAATATGAACGCGCTTTGAATGGAGCTGCCGGTATTGGCCTGCCACCCCGGTTGCAGCCTGCCAATTTCAGTCAGCCCATTTATACAGGCACCAGCCAAACGTATGCGCAAACAAATACTGACTGGCAGGATGCTTATTTTAAAAGCGGCGTGCTGATGCAGCACAATATTGGCGTAAGTGGCGGAAATGACGTAAGCCGTTTCTACAGCTCGGCCGGTTATTTTAAACAGGATGGTATTGGCAAGGGCGTATATTATGAAAGAGGTAATTACCGCGTCAATTCAGAGCACCGCATCAGCAAGGTTTTCACTTTTGGCGAGAACCTGTTCCTGTCGTATTCAAAACAGCGGTATGATAATACAACCGGTAACCGTACCAGGCTGGTGAATGTGATCCGCAGTTTGCCCTATTTACCGGTATACGATCCTACTACGCAGGGCGGATACAGAAATGCAGAGAACAGCGTTGACGGCGCCGACCCAACCAATCCGGTTGAAGATGCAGTATTGCTGGGTAATGCAGTACGTAAAACTTTGAAAGTATTAGGTACCGCCTATGCAGATGTGAATTTTACCCCCTGGTTAAAATTCCGCAGCACATTTGGCGTAGACCATGTGAACCTTTTCCAGCATCAGTTCAAACCCATGTATAATGACAAAGGCCGCAGTGAAAAGCTGGCGTCTGTTGATGACGTACGCACAACGCTCACCACGTTGTTGTTTACCCAGCAACTCACATTCGATAAAACATTCGGCAATCATCACCTCACCGCTACCGGCGTATATGAAACCCAAAGCACCCGCTCCTTTGGCGAGCAAATAACCGGTAATCAAAGCACCAACGATATTGAAACCATGTTTGGTGCAACAAACGTGTCTGCCTTCAGCACCAAGAGTGAAAACCTGCTGATCTCTTATGTAGCCAGGTTGAATTATGAATTTGGTGGAAAGTATATGCTGAGCGCTGCCATCCGTCGTGATGGATTATCAGTATGGGCGCCCGGTAAAAAGTTCGCCAACTTCCCTTCAGCCTCAGTAGGCTGGCGGGTTGACCAGGAAGATTTCATGCACAACATAAAAAGCATTTCAGAATTAAAGATAAGAGCAGGGTATGGCGTTACCGGTTTAAACGGCATTGGCATCTTTAGCAAACTGCCCAATTCGCAATTGCCTAATGATTATCCCTGGCAGGCAGTTGTTTCACAGAATGGTGCGTTATATCCCTTCAATAATACCCTGCCATCTGGGGGTAATGCATCGTTCTACAATGCCATTTCGAACCTTGACCTGGAATGGGAAAAAACAAAACAGTTGAACATTGGCGTTGACCTGGGATTGCTGAACAATCGCATCACTTTGTCGGCTGATTACTACCGCCGCAAAACCGATAACCTGATGTTGAATGTACCCACACCGGGTTCATTCGGGTTCAATACACAGGGTGTATTGGCAAACGTAGGAAACATGGAGAACCATGGGTTCGATCTGCAAATGGGCTACAAACAAAACATGCATGCATTTAAATGGGATATTACCGGTAATATCAGCTTCATCAAAAACAAAGTGGTGAGCCTGAATACGCCAAATGCCAGCATCGATCAGGGAGGCGACCAGGATTTTGGCGGTGGTGCGGGCATTACCAGAACAAAGGCCGGTGAAGCTATTCAATCGTTTTACGGCTATATTGTTGACGGCATTTTCCAAAGCGATGCTGAAGTAGCAAGCAGTCCATACCAGACCGATAAAACAAAAGCCGGCGATCTTAAGTTCAAAGACATCAGCGGACCAGATGGTAAACCTGATGGCGTTATTACTGCCGATGACAGAACTTTCCTTGGTAACTATTTGCCCGACTTTACTTACTCGCTTAACTTTGGCGCCAATTACAAGAACTTCGACCTGTCGGTGTTTTTCCAGGGCGTGCAGGGTAACAAAATATTCAATGCTACCCGCATTATCAGCGAAGGAATGGCAAGGTTGTTTGGTTCCGGCACAGCAGTGCTCGATGCCTGGACACCAGATCATACCCACACCAATGTGCCCAGGGCCATTAGTGGCGATCCTAACCAGAATGTTCGTCCGTCTACCCGCTGGATAGAAGACGGTTCCTACCTGCGGTTAAAGAATATCATGATAGGCTATACGATCCCTGCCAGCTTTTTGCAAACATTCACCAAACGCACTGTAAGCAGTTTCAGAATATACGTTGCGTCGCAAAACCTGTTGACCTTTACTAAATATAAAGGCTGGGATCCTGAAATCGGTTCCAAGATCACTACACTCACCAACGGTATCGATTATGGGCAGTATCCTGCCGCCCGTTCGTTCCAGTTTGGTGTGCAGGTAGGTTTTTAACCGGATGTTTTATTCATGAAAAAACAATTTGATCATTATGAAACCAAAATATATTCTCAGGTATAGCATCGGATTCGTTTTATTACTTGCTGTAACGATCGTTGCCTGTGAAAAACAACTCAACAAAACCAATCCCAGCTATCCCACGCTGGACACCTATTTCCGCAACAGTGATGAATTGCTGAAAGGTACCAATGCCATCTATTCAATTTTCCATGGCGGTTCACTGGTTGGCCGCGAATGGTTCTTTATACATGATCTGCGAGGTGATGATATGGCAGCGGGTGGGGGCCAGCTGGAAGTGCCCCGCGCACAGATCCTGAACGGTTCTACCACGCCCGACAACTCAGTGATGAATTCGGTTTGGAATGGCTTGTATACCGTTATGCATCGCGCCAATACCGTTTTAAAGTATGCGCCCAATGTAACAGATAACGATGCGTTGCGCGACCGCAACGTAGGCGAAGCCAAATTCTTCAGGGCCTGGTCATTGTTTGAGCTGGTATCTATGTGGGGGCCGGTACCCATGTACCTGGAACCAGTAACCGCATCGAACCAGTTTCAATCCCGCGCATCGGAAGCAAACATTTACGATCAGATAGTAAAAGACCTTACCTACGCAGCAGCGGCCTTGCCGCCTTCTTATGGAGATGAAGACCGCGGCCGGGTTACCAAAGGCGCTGCGTATGCCATGTTGGGCCGGGTGCAAATGCAAAAAGGCGATTATGCTGCCGCTAAAGTCGCCCTGACAGCGGTAAAAGCCCTGGGGTATACCATTAATATTCCCTATGGCGATAACTTCCTCGAAGAAACAGAATTCAATAAAGAGTCGATCTGGGAAGCAGTATACTTCGAGAACAAACCAAACCAGTTCAACTGGGCCGGGCAGGGGGATGATCCCAGTCAGCCACAGGGAACGGTGCGCAACCAGGAATATTCGCCTATCGCCTGGCGTAACCTGATCCCATCTAACCATTATTTGAATGAGTTTGAAAATACAGCCACCGGCGCTGCCAAAACCGATCCCCGTTTTGCTATGTCGGTATACCAATCGGGCGATACCTATAACAATGGCGCTTCGGTTCTTACAGATGACGATCAGAATGGTAATTCATCTGTAGTGAATGGGGTTACCAAAAAAATAAGCTGGCGCAAGTTCATGATCATTTATAAACACGGCAAGGGCGGTGACCGTGCAGGCGGTGGCAATAACCAACGCATCATCCGGTATGCAGAGGTGTTATTGATGCTGGCGGAATGTGAAAATGAATTAAACAATCCTGCCGCAGCAATAGATTACCTGAACCAGGTGCGTGACCGGCCAGGGGTGAACATGCCGCATTATCCTACAGCGCAATTCCCAACCGGCACAAAAGATCAAATTACAAAAGCCATCATGCATGAAAAGACAGTAGAGCTGGGCGGAGAAGAAATTCGTAATCGCGACATTTTGCGCTGGCGGAAAAGAGGCTATTATTCAGCAACAGCTGATCCAATACCTTACTTCAAAAAAGACCGTGATGAATTGCTGCCTATTGCCCAGCAGGAAATAGACAACAATCCGCAGTTGTCTACCAATGGCATCAATAAACAAAACGGAGGGTACTAAAAATATTTTCTAGCCAATGGGTTCATCAAAAAAGCAGATCGCTTTTAGGTTACCGGTATTATTGATATTTTTTTATTCGTTAGGTTGTAAAACAAAAGAACGCGATACTTTATTTACGTCATTGCCCTCAACAGCGACGGGAATACATTTTATAAACCAGGTAAACGAAACAGATTCGACCCATTCATTTATCAATGAGTTTGGATATATGGGTGGCGGCGTAGGCATCGGGGATTTTAACAACGATGGATTAAAAGATATCTATTTTACCGGTAACCAGGTGAGCTCAAAGCTGTACATTAATAAAGGCAATAACAGTTTTGAAGATATTACCGAAAAAGCAGGTTGCGGCACCAGTGGCTGGGCAACCGGCGTAAGCATAGTAGACATCAACAACGATGGCTATGATGATATTTATGTTTGTGTTTTTGGAAAGAATTTACTGGAACGCGCGGCCAACCTGTTATTCATCAATCAGCACGATCTTACATTTAAAGAATCTGCAGCCGAATACGGACTGGCAGATACCAGTTATTCAACCCAGGCGGTGTTTGTTGATTACGACAAAGACGGCGACCTGGATATGTACCTCGCTAATTATTTGCTCAGCAGCGCCAATGCCAACACTATTTACCCCCGCGATCAATCAGGGAGATCACTTGCCAATGACCGGTTATACCGTAACGATGGAGT
Organism: Niastella sp.; assembly: GCA_021154515.1. Lineage (GTDB taxonomy): Bacteria > Bacteroidota > Bacteroidia > Chitinophagales > Chitinophagaceae > Niastella. The sequence goes on from JAJKIL010000405.1 coordinate 7,381, forward strand.
AGCAGGCAATGTTGGTCACCCGGTGTTTACCGATGTTACGCTGGCTGCCAACATCAAAGACGATGGGTATGGATTAGGTGTAGTGGTAAGTGATTTCAACAACGATAACTGGCCGGATATTTATGTGGCCAATGATTTTTTATCGAATGATATATTATGGTTGAACAACCGCAATGGCACGTTCACCAATTGCATTGCCCGCAGTATGCAACACCAGAGTTATAGCAGCATGGGCGTGGATGCCGCCGATGTAAACAACGACGGCTGGCCCGATGTAGTGACACTCGATATGATGCCCGAAAACAATGAACGCCGCAAACTTACCTGGTCGGTGATGAATTACGAACGCTATCAGGCCGAACGCTCATATGGCTATGAGCCGGAGTTTATGAGGAATATGATGCAGTTGAATAATGGTGCATTAGCGACTGGCGATACCGCAATCCCGTTTTTCAGTGAAGTTGGCCAGCTTGCAGGCATCTCCAGCACCGACTGGAGCTGGAGCGTGTTGATGGCCGATTTTGACAATGATGGCTGGAAGGACATGCACATCACCAATGGCATTGGCCGCGATTTTATAAACGCCGATTTTCTCGAATTCAGTTCAACCGTAATGGGCAGGGTGAGTGATATAAAAGCACAACGAAAGCTGATCAATGACAAGCTCGCTTCCTTGCACCATGTGGAACTGGGTAATTATTTATATCGCAACAACGGCAATTACACCTTCACCGATGTATCGCAACAGGCGGGGGTGAACGAAGCAGCTATGTCGAACGGCGCGGCCTGGGCCGATCTGGATAACGATGGCGATCTTGACCTTGTAGTGAATAATATCAATAAAGAAGCATTTGTGCTCATCAATGGCACCAATGCAAAAGGTAAATCTATAACGAATCATTTTATTGGCATTGAATTAAAAGGAAACGGTTCCAACCAACATGCCTTTGGCGCCAAAGTAAAAGTGTACACCGGCAACCAGGAGCAGGTACAGGAACAGAGTCCCGTACGGGGGTATTTTTCAACAGTAGATACAAAGCTGCTGTTTGGGGTGGGATCGAATACGCATATCGATTCTATTGTTACCATTTGGCCCGACAATACGTATCAGGTATTGCGGCAGGTGGCGGTGGATTCGTTATTGGAGATAACGCAACAGCCTGTTAGAAAAACGTGGGAGAGCAGCACGAATGATCTGCAGGCTGTTTTTTCAGACGTAACACGCACCACACAGATAAATTATCGCCATGTAGAAAGTAATTACAACGACTTTGCAGAGCAACGGTTGTTGCCACAAAAGTTTTCGCAGTTGGGTCCGTATATAACAACGGCCGATATCAATCACGATGGCCTCACCGACCTGTTCGCAGGTGGGGCCTTTAATTTCTCCGGACAACTCTTCATTCAACAAAAGAACGGACAGTTTACGGCGCATGCCCTTACCGACAGTATAAAAATGGAAGAAGACCAGGATTGTGTTTTCTTCGATGCCGATGGCGATGGCGATCCCGATCTGCTGGTGACCAGTGGCAATGTACAGTTCGAAGAAAATTCACCATACAACGCCCCGCGTTTATACAGCAATGATGGAAAGGGACATTTTCAGTTACAACCCAAAGCCCTCCCGCCAGCTATTCGAATCATTGCAGGCTGTGTGCAAACCGGCGATTATGATGGCGATGGACAACCCGATCTGTTTATCGGCAGCCGGGTATCCAAACGCTACCCATTGCCCGGCCGCAGCTATATTTTGCATAACGACAAAGGCGTCTTTACCGATGTTACCGCCAAAGTTTGCCCCGCCCTGCAACAACCCGGTATGGTCACATCCGCCGTTTGGACAGACCTGAACAATGATCACCAGCCCGACCTGGTAATAGCAGGTGAGTGGATGCCGGTGCGGGTCTTTAAAAACGATCATGGACATTTACAGGAGATGAATACCGGAATAGGAGGGGTGAGCGGCATGTGGCGCAGTTTGGCTGCAGCCGATCTGGATCAGGATGGCGATATTGACCTGGTAGCCGGGAACCTGGGAATGAATTGTGATTACCAGGTGAGCGATACCACACCAATGGAATTGTTTGCCGCCGACCTGGATGGTAATGGAAGCATAGACCCAATCCCTTTTTATTATATAAAAGACCACACAGGCGTAAAGCGATTGTACCCCGGCATTAACCGCCGGCAGTTTGCCGACCAGGTACCTGCCATCAAAAAACAGTTCCTGCACCATGCCCAATATGCGGAGGCCACTTTCAACGATATTTTTAAGGAGAAGGACAGTCTGCACCAGTACACCTGTACGGAAACGCGCAGTTGCTGGTTCGAAAACGTCGGAAACGGACAATTCCGCCGCCATTACCTGCCGCCCGAGGCCCAGTTTGCGCCTGTGAACGCCATTTTGTGTGACGATTTTGATGGCGATGGCATTACAGACCTGCTGCTGGCCGGCAATGAATACCAGTCAGAAGTGATGACTGGCCGGTACGATGCTTCTTATGGTTGTTTCCTAAAAGGCGTTGGCCATAAACAATTCCAGGCAATCCCGCCCGTTCGAAGCGGTTTCATTATCCGTGGCGATGTAAAAGATATGGCCCTGATAACCACTGCCCGGGGCCAAAAAATGGTGCTGGTAGCCATAAATAATGATTACCTGAAGGTTATGGCCGTGAATCCCATGAAATAGTTTGCCCCGGACAAGGAAATTTACCGGTAAAAAGCTATTTTTGCGTCCCCGATGAAAGTTGGGTAGGGAACTTACGATCAAATTAGCTCAATTGAGTAGAGCATCCCGACTAAAGTCGGGAAGGTCATTGGTTCAAAAGCAATATTCGGACCGGTAGCTCATCTTAATTGGATAGAGCATCCCGATTAAAGTCGGGAAGGTAATTGGTTCAAAAAGAAAGAAATATGGACCGGTAGCTCAGTTGGATAGAGCAGCTGCCTTCTAAGCAGCAGGTCATTGGTTCGAATCCAATCCGGTTCACCACATTGGAATGCCCTCCATTTTTGGAGGGCATTTTATTTTTATCGCCGTCTAAGCCTGCGTCTGGCCTACATATCAAAGGAATGGCCGAATGCACCCGTTTGGTTTGAATTGCGTTTTCTTTAAAAATG
>JAJKIL010000406.1 GCA_021154515.1 Niastella sp.
ACTTTAACAACACGCTGTTACTTATTGCCATAAACAGTAGTTTTTGTACTTAAATATATAAAATACTTTTCATATACCCTCTTTATGGGACCTTATTTTATTAGGTTTTCTTAAGGTATTCTCAGGGTTATCTCAGGTTCATCCCAGGGCTTAAACCCTAAGATAACCCTAGGATGACCTTAGGATGACCTTAAGATAACCTTAGGATGGGACATAGTATTGAGGGGGTTGACAGGTTGACCAGTTAACTTGTTGATAAGGGGATTAAGGGATGGAAGTTGAGGTAAGAACTTAGAAATGATAGGGTTGACGAAGTTGACAGATTAATAAAGGTGAGAGTAATAAAGAAAGTGTTTTCCGATTCAGAAGTTGCCTGGCCGCGTCGCGGTTTGCCGTTTCACGTTTGCCGTTTGCCGACTGCTCGTCCTAAAACAGATGCAATTTTCGTAACTTGGGCTATATCAGATCTAAAAAGCCCATGAATAAAAACAAACTAGCCGGCACCGACCACCTGTACCTGCAGATCGCCGGGAGCCTGGAGCAGATGATCCATAACGAGATCCTGAAGATCGGCGACAAGCTGCCTTCGGTTCGGATGTTGAGCGAGGAATATGGCATCAGCATGGGCACGGCGTTTCAGGCGTACTATTATCTCGAGGGGAAAGGACTGATCGAGGCGCGCCCCAAGTCGGGGTATTATGTACGGTTCAACCAGAAACGTTTTCCCGCCATGCCCGCTGCTGCCAAACCCGAAGCCATGGCTGAAACCATCAGTGTTGATGAAATGGTAGTTGCCGTTTTTAAAAAATTAAGCGCCACCGATATTACCAACCTGGCCCTGGCAGCGCCTGCCATGGAGCTGCTCCCTGCCGCCAAACTGAATAAATCGCTGGTGCATGCGTTCCGTCATTCGGCCGGCAGTTGTATTAATTACGAGGATGTACAGGGGAATTTGGAACTGCGTAAACAGGTTGCCCGCATGGCTTTTAACTGGGGTGGAAAGATCAATGCCAATGATGTGGTGATCACGGCTGGTTGTATGGAGGCGCTGTCATTATCGCTGCAAACAGTTACGCGTCCGGGTGATACGGTGGCTATTGAATCACCCACTTTCTTTGGCATTTTCCAGGTGATGGAATCGTTGGGACTGCATGTGATTGAAATACCTACTGATGCGGTTACCGGCATCGATCTGAACTACCTGGAGGAAGCCATTAAACAATCAAACATCAAAGCCTGTGTGTTTGTGCCCAGCTTTAACAATCCGCTTGGCTGTTGTATGCCCGATGAAAATAAAAAAGCATTGGTGGAACTGATCACCAAACACCGTATACCCCTGATCGAAGATGATATTTATGGGGAATTGTATTTTGGTCAACACCGGCCGCGTTGTTGCAAAACATATGATACCGAAGGGTGGGTGTTGTATTGTTCCTCTGTAAGCAAATCACTGGCGCCGGGCTATCGCATCGGCTGGACGATCCCGGGCCGATTTAAAGAACAATTTATCCGGTTAAAAATGCGGCATACCATCAGCGGCGTTACCATTACCCAACATACCATGGCGCATTTCCTGGGTATTGGCCGGTTCGATTATCATCTGAAAAAATTACGTACGGCCCTGCACACGCAACAGCTGCGATATGTTCAGGGCATCATCGATCATTTTCCGCCCGACACAAAAATATCGAGGCCGCAAGGCGGGTTTGTATTGTGGCTGGAGTTGAACAAAAAAGTAAACACCTATCAATTGTACCAGGAAGCGATCAAATACCAGGTGTCCGTAGCGCCGGGTAGAATATTTTCCATGCGCGACCGCTACAGCAACTATTTGCGTATTGGTTATGGGCAACCGTGGAGCGATTCTGTAGAGAGGGGAATTCGGATATTAGGGGGATTAGTGAAAAAGATGGGCTGAGGAGGTCTTGAATCGTGAAACGGCAAACGTGAAACGTGAAAAGCCCTTATTGCGGGATCTCATCTCTGCCTTCTGCCCTCTGCCTTTTGCCAACTCGCTTAATCAGGGAGCCGGAATAATGGGGTGCTCAAAAAACTTCTCAATATCTGCATTGGAATTATAATTGCGAAAAACGTGCGGGGTGCGCATGGGTAAACGCAATGTTACGCCTTCGTCGAAGATGGCTTGCAGGCTATAGTTTTTCAGGCGGCCGATCATAATGCGCCCGGCTACTTTTTCCAACCCCGTACGGGTATAAATACCGCAAAAAGGCTGGGCAAAATCTACATCCTGATAAACATAAAAATCTGATTGATTATCGCGCATGTATTCCTGCAACAGAAAATGAATAGTACCGGCATCGAGATCCAGCATGTCGCAGGCCAGTAACAGCAGGTCATTATCGGGATATTGCTGGTGAACGCTGAGTAGTCCCTTTAACGGGCCTTCCACCTCGGCATTATCTACTACCAGCAACTCTGGGGAGATCTCTTCTACATAAGTATGCACCTGGTGCTCATTCACCGAATATACCACCGGCAGGTGAAACATGGCCAGTTTTTCGTGCATATGTTTAGCCCAAATGGTATTACGAATCGGCAACAACCCCTTATCGGAGCCCATGCGTTTGCTTTCGCCACCACATAAAATTACACCCAACAAGTTTTCCATACTATATATACTGGAAGGTGATCAATCAAAGCAATCAGTCTTGCATTTTGCGGTCTGCATGACCCAGGCTTTTGCCAGGAGCCACCACATCGCGCACCAATTGCTTCACTTCTTTAATTTCAAGGAAACCGCCCATTTCTTTACGATCAAAAACCTTTTGCTCCCCAATGCAAATAGTATACCGGCCACTGACTTCACTGGGTTTTAACAACACCCCCTGCAATTCATCTGCAAAGGTGGTTAACAACTCCTGTGCCATATACGCAGCTCTGAGCAACCATCCGCATTTTGGACAATATTCTATAGTTACAGTAGGTTTCATGAAACAAAGATAAGGGTTCAGGCGAACCTGCAAAACGCTGAAAACCTACTATAAGTCACAATTTGGGGAAGAAAACAGCCTGTTAAATATGTATATTAACTATTGTTAGTTTATGGCTTTTGCCCCTTCGGCCTTTACCGCCTTAAATTCCGATTTTGCCGATTCACAAACGGGGCACTGATAAGTGGCGGGCAATTGATCGAATGGGGTACCGGGCGCAATGTCATTTATGCTATCGCCGTACTGTTCATCATACACGGTAAAGCAGTGCTTACACTGATGTATAACGGCTACATTCATGGCTGCTTTGGTAGCCGGCTCCTGTACCACTTCCTGCCGATATACGTTGTGTAATATCTTATCTGCTTCGGTTGTGAGCTCATAAAAATATTTGCAGAGTGAGATCAGGTAAGCACCCAGCTCTTCTTTCTGCACCGCACTTCTGAATAAAATATATTCGCGCGAGTTGGGATTGAAATCTTTGGTGTACATGATGTCGTACCGGTTCATGGCCGCACTTTTATTACGGCTTGCATTCTGCTGCTTGGCTATTACTACCGCCCCAAACAAACCAAACAGACCTGATTTGGATTTGGTTTTAATAGCAAAACTAAGTCCGTGCGTACGCACATCGTCTTTATCAAACTGACGAATAATGTATCGTTTTAAATTCAGTCCTTCTTCGCTCAGGTCTTCTATCTGCCAGTTCAGTTCATTGGCTGCATGGTGCACATTGATGCGGTACGTATTCAACACGTATTCCCATGCCGTGCGATCGTTTTGCGCAATACCTTTTACGATAAGCGATTTCCAGGGCGTAACATACAACTGCCCTACTTTGGTTTTCAAACACAGGGAGGCAATGTCTTTCAAAAACGAAACAGGAAAACATTCATCGCGTCTGTAGATACCCAGCCATGTTTTTTCGCCATAGCGGTTAAAGCCTTCATAATAGGGCAACGCGAATTTGGGAATAGCCAATTCGCTGGTAACCGGTTGCGTTACAAATAACTGTTTGTTATGAACCATTTCATACAACGCATCGCCATCCGTTAAAGTGGGATTGGCTGCCATTGCTTCTTCCAGCAACCAGGTAATGCGGGGAATATCGTCGGAATAGATCAATCCTTTCCAGCAATAAATCACCGTGGTCTTGGGGAAACGCACATATAAATACCAGTAATTATTTACCGGTGATGAAATAAAATTGATATTACCGGTAAAGAAGGGAATGAAACTCTGGTTGGCATCAACCAGGTTCAGCTTCATTTTTGGCCGGTAATCGAACATACCCAGAATATCTTTATATACCCCTTCACTTAACCAGTTGCCATTTTGAAATACATCTTCCGCCACATACGAGGTTAAAATGTTGGCATAATCATCATGATTGGCTTCATAAAAAACACCCAGCTGGTCAAGCTCTTTGCGAAACTCTTTTTCGTTTGAACTATCGGCCACGAAATACAATTGCTGGCGGTTCCCAAACTGTACCTGATCTACACCACAACGTTCTGCCGCTTCCATCCAGGTATGCAGATCACCAGCGGCCATGATTCCACCAGGTAAGTTTATTTTTATATGATGATATTTTCTCATTGTATTAACTTAATAACTTACAAACTTCATTACTTAACAAACACAGCGTTCGTTGAATTAGCCAACGTTTCTTCGAGAATCCTTTGCACTTCAGGACGACAAGATCCACATCCGGTACCTGCCCCTGTTGATGAACACAATTGTTTGAAGTCGGTACAACCTTCGTTGATCTTATTTTTCAGGTTTTCACTGCCCACGTTGTTGCAACTGCATACCAGCTTGCCTAATACCGGTTCGGCTTTTTTTCCGCTGCGTAATAATTGCAGTCGTTTTTCATTCAGCTCAATTTTGTTGGCAATCAATTCCCTGAATTCCTGGAACTCACTTTTATCACCAATCAAAATGGCGCCTACCAGGCGGTCCTGGTGAATGATACACTTTTTATAATACCGTTTTGCTTTATCCAGGAAAATGATCTCTTCATAATCATCATTCGGACATTCAGGTATACCTATACTGCACAGATCGAAGCCATGAATTTTAATGATGTTCATGAACAGACTGCCTTTGTAGTAGCTGGCAATATCGCCTTGCAGATAGCGGGCCACCACATGCGCCTGTTGTTCGGCTGCTGCAGTTATACCATACAACACACCTTCAAACTCGGCAATCTCCCCGATGGCAAATACATTCGGGTCGCTGGTTTGCAGGCGCTCATTTACAATTACGCCCCGTTGACAATGCAAACCGGTTTCTTTTGCCAGCTCGATGTTCGGAACCGTTCCAATAGCAAATACCAGGGCATTACAATCTATCACCTTTCCGCTTTTTAAGCGAATGCCGGTTAATTCAGTACGGCCATAGAACAGCTGCACTTCATCGTCGTAATAAACATCGCATTCCTGGTCAACCATTTCCTCGTGCAAAAACTGGCTTCCCAACGGATCGAGCTG
>JAJKIL010000407.1 GCA_021154515.1 Niastella sp.
AGAGAACCCAGTTCTGCTTTTGCTTCTGCAAAGTTAAGCAGCACTTCAGCATAACGAAAAACCGGTAAAGCATTGGGCGATTTGCCCAGCGCATCATTAGCGGCGCCGGTTACAAATTTTATCAGTTGATACCCGGTAACAGTGCCGGTATAGGCGGGCGGTAATGTTACATTTCCATCGAGGCGCTTATAGCCTGGCGCCCGGACTGTTTGCGATAACCGGGGATCGCGGTTTTGCATTTCATCATAGAACTGCATGGTAGCATAACCCGGTTTATCGGTAAAGCGGGAACCATCTTTCATCAGGTAACTGTTCACCAGGCTTTTTTCCAAACCCGGTTTACCAAAAGAGGGTGCGGTAGTGTAATAATTCACGTTATGGAACACCTGTAGCGTAGCACTGTATTGCCGGGCCAGGAGTACTTCATCGGCAATGGGCGTTAACGCAGTAAACAGATCGCGGTACACTACATCGGCGGCGCTTTTATAAGTGGTATACACACCTGAGCTGATGAGCGCCTGCGCGGCGTTTGCCGATAATTGTAAAAAACGATTGGCATCTGGTAATTTAAACTCAGGATGGTATTTACGGAAAGTACCTTCGAACAAACAAAACCTCGACTTAAGCGCCAGCGCTGTCCACTTTGTTACTTCCGATACATTTTTGGAGGCGCCCAAATGAGCAATAGCAAAGTCAATGTCATTTACAACAGAATCCATCACCAGCGTTCTGGGATCACGCGCTTTATACAATTCAGCCGTATCACTTACTGCCAACGGTCCCGAATACCAGGGCACATCGCCAAAATGCGCTACCATGCCTGAATAGAACCATGCCCGGAAGAATTTTGCTACTGCCAGGTATTTATAAGTGATGGTAGTATCTAATCCGCCATGTGCATAATTAGCGATGAAAAAGTTTACATTTCGCAAATTGCTCCACTCCCAACCGCCACCCGATACGGGAATAGGCCGGTTACCGGTTTGCTCCGGACTTAATCCTGTCAATACAATATTATTGGCGGTCTCGCCATACAGGCTATAAAATTCTTTATTAGCCCCATCTGCATCCGGCACCATATTATCATAGAAAGAGCGCACATACAGCAATAATTCATTTTCTGTATTGAACCCGTTGTTGGGGGTTATTTGTGAAAGCGGTTGTCTGTCCAGCACCTTTGAACAACCCGAGAGCAACCCGCCTATGACCAGTATGGATAATAATTTTTTCATGTTTTCAGAAACAGTTTGATGATTAGAAATTAAGGTCAAGACCAAAAGAGAACTGTTTGGAGAAAGGATAGTCGCGGCCTCCCCAGTCAGTGGCCATACCAGGTGTTACCTGCTCCGGGTCTATATATTTCGAATCCATTTTTGTTAAGGTGAACAGGTTCTGACCGGTAAAGTAGCAGCGAATGCGCTGCATCTTTAACCGTCTTGACCAGGCAACAGGCAGATTATAGCCCACCGTCAGGTTCTTTAACCGGATGTAGGCGATATCCTGAAGGTATTTATCATCCGGAATAGACAAATCACCACCGGAGTAAGAACTATACCCGCGTAATAAAGGAAAGTAAGCATTGGGGTTAGAAGGGCTCCAGATCTTATCGGGAAAATCTTTAGGTACAAACGCCACGTATGGACGGCCATAAGGTCCCCAGAATAAAGAAGACTCTACATCAGGCCACCAGTTCTGTTTGCCTATGCCCTGGAAGAAGAAAGAAAGATCGAAATTATTCCAGCTGAAATTACCATTGATGCCAAATGAATATCGGGGTAACTTATTACCAAGTCTTTCCAGGTCACCATGATCGGCGAGGGTATTCTTGCCATTGTTGATCACGCCATCAGGTTTTCCATCCGGCCCTGACAGATCTTTGAACTTAAGATCGCCTGCATGCAGTTTACTCCACTCGCCCGGCGAGGCTACGCGCTGGTCAAGATCTATATAATCCTGGTTGATGGGATAAGCTGCCGCTTCTGCATCGGACTGAAAATAACCATTGGTCCTGTATCCCCAGATCTCTCCTACCTGTTTTCCATCGTAATAGGTCAGGGTGTGTTCATCGCCCAGTATTTTGTTGGGGTTGTAATAGCGGGTGATCTTCGCCGTGTAATCAGACAGGGCAACACCAAATCCATAGGTGAAGCGTTTGCCCAGCAGCGTACCGCCATCCTGCCACTTAACGGATAACTCAAATCCATTGGTTTGCAGATCCCCTGCATTTTGTAATGGCGCCGCCGCTCCAAATACGGCCGGCAGCGTTAAACCAGGCGCCAACATATTGGTAGTTTTACGGCGGTAGCGATCAAAGCTGATCTGCAAACGATTTTTCAGGAAAGCCGCATCGATACCCAGGTTCAGCGAAGCCGTACGCTCCCAGGTGAAATTGGGCGTTACAGGTGCAGGGGCACTCAACACCTGGGTTTTATTGCCACCCGTGAGGTAATTGGTCAATGAGCTGTTCATAAGCGGCACATAGGGATACAAGGCGGATGGCGAATTGTAATTTCCCAGGTCCTGGTTACCTAACGAACCATAAGAACCACGGAGCTTCAATTCCGACACAATATTGGTCAGCTTTTCAAAGAAAGCTTCCTTACTGATACGCCAGCCCGCAGATATGGAAGGGAAGAAACCAAACCGCTCACTGGAAGGGAACCGGGAGCTGCCGTCATAGCGGCCATCTACTTCCAGCAAATACTTTCCTGCGTAATCGTAGTTGGCGCGGAAGAAATAACCCAGCAAGGACCATTCACCAGCACTGCCGTTGGCGGTAGGCGCCGTTGTGCCGAGGTCGATCTGGTTCAGATCGTCTGATAACAAATTGCCTTTTGTAACAGAATCCGTTTTAAACTTTTGGATCTCTTCATTAAAACCTGCTGTCAGTTTCAGCATATGCAAGCCGAATGTTTTTTCGTAATTGGCATACAGGTTTAAAGAATGATGTTGGTCCATATGCGTGCCTTCCATCAAAATATCTTCTCCTGCTTTGCTAATAGTACCCGGATATACCGACCAGGGGATCAGGGCTCGGCGTTGATACGTAGAAGATGGCGCCAGCTGATAGGTATAATTGCCATTAACAGAAAATCCTTTAAGGATCTGGGCAGTTAATCCCACCGTATTGCTCAGGTTATAATTTTTGTTACCGCCATGCGATTTACCATTTTGCAGATCGGCATATTCGTAGGCTCCATAGTTGTTCAGGTTGGTACGGAAAAAGAAAGTGCCATCCGGGTTCTTAGGGACATAAGAAGCCATAGCATGGTTATAATAACCGGTAGGGAACGGACTGTAACCGGGATAGGTATAATCGTTGGCACCGAATTGTGTATTGGTTGATAAGGTAAGCCAGTCGGTAAGATGGGCATTGATCTTTGCGCGAAAGTTATAGGCATTGAACAGGTTGGGGGAAAAATAAGTCGTGTACATGCCTTCCTGCCGGTAGTACCGGCCCGAGATAAAATAATCTATTTTCTCATTGCCACCGCTCATATTGATATGATGTTCCATGCCCGGCCATGTTTTGCGAAAAAGAAAATGCCACCAGTCGGTATTGCCATAGTACACATACATGGGCGTACCGTTCCTGTTCTGTACAACTACAGAAGGAAGCGAAGGATCGGTCCTGCGTTTTTTCATTTCCTCATAGTCCGCTGCAGTATACCCGGTATAACTGCTGCCCACGTTACGCGAGAAGGCCAAATCGGCCAGTGAATCCTGCAAAAATCCATCGGTAACAAAATCGGTGCGGGTAGTTATACTTTGAATATTATAGCTCGTTCCATAGTTGATGTTCAGCTTGCCCTTTTTTGCCTGTTTGGTAGTAACGAGAATAACGCCAAAAGCGGCACGGGCGCCATAGATAGCTGCAGAAGAGGCGTCTTTCAACACTGACAGCGATTCAATATCCGACGGATTCAACATGTTGATGTCACCCGGTGCGCCATCGATCAGGATCAGCGGACTACCCGTTGTATTTGATACAGACGCAAAACCACGTACATTGAAAGTACCGGTGCTGCCGGGATGTCCATCGCCAAAATTTATATTGAGGTTGGGGATGGCGCCCTGCAAAGCTTGTGCAACGGATGAAACCGGCCGGTCTTCAAATACGCGGGCATCTACCGTGCTCACTGCGCCGGTTACATTCACTTTCTTTTGCGTACCATAACCCACCACCACCACATCTTCGAGGATGCTGTTCTTCTCTACAAGCCGGATCATGAGGGTATTCTTCCCTTTTCCTTTTACAATAAACCCGGGAAACTCATTTTTTTCATAGCCTACCGTAGAAAATTGGAAATCGTATTTCCCGCCGGTACGAAATTCATGAAACACAAAATCGCCGCTTGAATCTGTTGTGGTATTGTACACGCGACCGGTTGATCGCTCGGTAGCAGTGACCGTTACGCCAGCCAATGCGGAGCCCCGCATGCTGAGCACGGTACCGCGTACATCCGATACTTCGCCTGTAATTGTACTAACTTCCGGTTTTTGGGCCAGCAGCGGCCCCTGCAAAACCAGGATCATTATGAGGCATACGATACCCCTGAAGAGCTTTTTCGCTTTTCCCATTTAGCTATAGTTTAAATATGTTGATAAGAGAAGTGAGCGTGGATCCTATTTTATAATAAATCCATCGCCGGCAGCAATCAATGATAGTCCGTTTATCCGGGTAACCGTTTTTAAGATCAGTTCAACAGCGTCGCCCGGTAATACCGATCCGGTAAAATAAGCATCGGCTACACTCGTGTGATTATATTGAATGGGCACCTGATAGCGGCGTTTCAATACTTCAAGCACCGTAACCAGTTGCGCGTTGTTAAAGAACAGGGTATCTCCCACCCGTTGCACTTCTTTCGTATGGGCCAGTATCGTCTTCTTACTTTCTTCCACCGGTAATTTTTCTGGTTCCCAGCGGCTCACCGTCGGCTTCTGGGTGGTTGCAGTGAACGCCATTTCTTCACCCGGTACCAGGTAAATGTCTTTTATGGCGGAGTCTGATCTATTTAACCGGTGAATAACCACTTTCCCGGTATACAATCGCACCCTGATATCCCCAGCTGGCTTGGCAGCCACCAAAAACGAAGTTCCCAATGCAGTGGTGGAATAACCGTTGGCGTTTACACTAAACGGTTTGCTTTTGTTGTGCGCCACATAAAAATCAGCCTGCCCTTCCAGCGATACAACCCGATCGCGCTGGTTGTAGTTGGCAGAATCGTATCGAAGTATGGCGCCCGGTTCCAGTACAACCGTTGTTCCATCAACCATCCGGATGGTCAATGAGCGGGTGCCAGATGCATTTCTTGTTGCCAGTAATGGCTGCGTAATTGCGGACGTTTGTTTAGCTGCCAACTTATTTTTATTATGCGGCAAAAACAGGCTGGCAACACCAGCCACCAGCACTATGCCCGCCGCGGCGGTCCAGCGTTGCCAATGCATCGATCGCACTGGTGTTGAACGATGGGTGGCGCGCCGAATAACCGCCAACATCTTTTTTTCGTACGGTTCAGGGTATTCGCCTACCGGGGATGCGGCTGACCAGTCCCGGGCAAGCTGGGGCTCCGTTTCATTTTCCAACAGCCAGTTCATGACCTGCTGTGCTTCTTCCGGAGTACAATTGCCCTGGTAATAACGATGGATCAATTCCTGATCAGGCTGCATATATTTTGTAGCTGTTTTAAACATGTACACCGCAGGATGAAAGATCCCCCTACTGGTTACATTTTGTTAACATTAGAAAAGAGGATCCCCAAGATAATCAGCAGATCGGGTGAAAGGATACGTAGCTGCCGGGTAGCTTTGGTAAGATGATTCTCCACTGTTTTTACTGAAATGGATAATTGCGCGGCTATTTCTTTATTGGAAAGACCCTGGCGGGCTTTCAGCAGAATTACTTTTTTGCGAACAGGCGGCAGATGTCGGGTTATTTTTTCCAGGAGATCCAGGGTTTCAAAGCCGGTATTGGCGTTGTCACTGGTATCAGCGCCTACCGGATACATTTGCTGTGCATAGTTGAGTTCCCGGGCCGTTTTGCGTTCTTCCTGTCGAAGGTGATTGAGCAGAACAGATTTGGCAATAATATATACCTGTTTTTCAGGTGGATGAGATAAGGAAAGCGAAGTCCTGTAATTATAGATGCGAATGAAACATTGCTGGGTAAGCTCTTTCGCTACTTCTGAATGACGGGTCCTTTTCAGAAAGAAGTTATACACTTTTCCGTTCAGAAGATAATACATGACCACAAAGGCCTTTTCATCTCCTTCCCGGATCGCATAAATATCTATTGTGCTATTCATTGCCCTTACACGTGGTTGCTATCGGGGCAAATGTAAATACATATTACAGCAGGAGATATTATCATTATATTAATAACCCTGTTGGTATCTTTACAATAATTATCACCCAATGGCAACGGAAAGCAGCTATGATAATGTCCCCCGCCTTGTAGATCATCTTTTCCGGCATGAAACGGGAAAGCTTGTTGCCGTATTAACGCGCATTTTTGGCCCGCACCATCTTGAACTGGCCGAGGATGTTGTTCAGGATACACTTCTTGAAGCAATAAACGTATGGAACTATAAAGGCATACCGGAACATCCCATTCCCTGGTTGTACAAAGTAGCGAAAAACAAAGCCCTGAATATAGTAAACAGGGAAAAATACAAACGGGAATATGCAACAGCGGCAGCACATCTCTTAAAGTCTGAATGGACTGCCAATGCAGCATTGGAAACCTTATTTTCAGAATCTGAGATAAGAGATGATCAACTAAGGATGATGTTCACTTGCTGCCATCCTGCTATTTCCGGTGACTCACAAGTTGCGCTCACATTGAAAACCCTTTGCGGATTTAGTTTATCAGAAATCGCCAGGGCCTTTCTTACCACCGAAGAAAATATAAACAAACGTCTTGTCAGGGCAAGGCAAAAAATAAGGGAGGAAAAGATCTCTTTTGAAGTACCTCAACCGGAACACCTGGAAGACCGGCTGGATGCCGTACTACAAACGATCTACCTTCTTTTCAATGAAGGGTACAACGCCTCCACCGGCCCTTACCTGATCCGTTATGAACTGTGTGCAGAAGCCATCCGGCTCACCGAAATTATCAGCGTCAGTTCCTCCATAGTAGATAAATCAAAAGTATTTGCCTGTTTGGCGTTAATGTACCTGAACGCATCCCGTTTTAGCGCCCGGCAAAATGCGCAGGGTGAAATAGTAACCATGGCAGAACAGGACCGTAGCCAATGGGATAAGTTATTAATGGCAAAAGGATTTGCTTACCTCGATCAGGCGGCAACCAACAAAAACATTTCGGTTTATCATATCCTGGCCGCCATTTCCGCCTATCATTGTTCGGCAGCCAATTTTGCCTCCACCGACTGGAACAGTATACTGCTTTTGTACGATAAGCTGAGCGAACTCGACCGTTCACCGCTTGTAGCCCTGAACCGCGCTATTGCCCTGTCAAAAGTAAGCGGACCAGAGACTGCCATTGCTGAACTGGAAAAACTAAAAGACCTTTCTCCTCTTAAAAGTTACCACCTTTACTATTCAACACTGGGCGAATTTTATATGCAGGCCGGCCGGTTTACAGAAGCAAAAAATGCTCTTACAACTGCCATTGCCCTTTCACAATTGCCTGCCGAGCAGGAACTTTTGCGAAAAAGATTGGAGATCTGTAATCAAAATGGCGCATAATTTATTTGCATCCATGTCCCTATTTCAATTTCTCATTTGTTTTAAACACATCTTCCAATAGTAAAAAACAAACAATGAAGGAATTTTTATTAATCGTAAGAACCGAAGGAGAAGTATGGACAATGCTTCCCCCTGATAAATTGCGCCAACATATTGAACATGGTACAGCCTACATTGAGAAGCTGGTACAGCAAGGCAAAATCAAAAGCGCGCAGCCTCTTGACAGAGGCAGCCGTATCGTCACTAAAAATGATGGACTGGTAAAAGATGCGCCTTTTAATGAAACCAAAGAGGTGATCGCAGGTTATTTTCTTGTTGTCGCCGACAGTATAGAGGAAGCTGTGGCCATTGCAAAGGATAATCCCATTTTTGACGACATTCCTTCAACAATTGAGGTGCACCCAATAAAGCCGATCCCAGCATCGGCCTAAAGGCAAAGGGCAGAGGGCAAAACCGCGACGCGGCAAACTCTAAAAGGATATCCAATAGCCAGATTGAATAAAATAAAAATTTAAAACAAAAATGTCCCTATTAATGGGGCATTTTTGTTTTAAGGGTGTTAAAACGATCAATCATTTAAAAAGCAAAAAAATGAAAGAGTTTATGTTATTGATCCGCACACAAGGGGATCACCTGGCGGAATTGTCGCCGGAACAACAGCAGCAACACCTTAAAAAAGTAATGACTTATATGGGTGGGTTGATGCAAAGCGGTAAATTAAACAGCGCACAACCGCTCGATATGGAGGGCGTAATTATATCAGGCGCGGCAGGCAAATTGAAAGACGGGCCGTTTAATGAAACAAAAGAAGTAATTGCCGGCTATTTTCTGGTGCAGGCGAACAGCCTCGAAGAAGCCATTCAAATAGCAAAAGAAAATCCGGTATTTGAAGATGGCACGGGCGCCAGAATTGAAGTACGACCCATTAAAGTAATGGAAGGCATTAATGGCTAAATAAAACAAGGTGTCCCGATTAAATCGGGACACCTTGTTTTTATTACCTTACTATTTTTTACTCCAGTTCATGGCGGCCATCATCAGCAACTTTGGTTCCATCGGCTACTTTGTAAATGCGTAGGGCCAGGTATGGTTTGGCCGGCAGTTTTATCGATGCCTTGTTCTTTTCCATGAACTGATACCGGTTATCGGGCATGGGCACTACTTCAAACGCTGCGTCAACCGGCGTAATGATCATGTTCCAGGTATCGATGATATCCACCTTAAATTTTGCGCCGTTGGTGAGGTCCCTTTTAGGCAACAAAAATTCCCATTGGGTTAATTTATTCTTGCAAAAAAAACCCAGGTAATACCCCCCTTCTTTACCCGCCATATTTGTCTCCCAGTATTGATCTATCGGATCAAATCCTCCCTTAGGACCGC
>JAJKIL010000408.1 GCA_021154515.1 Niastella sp.
AAAACCATTCAGGTGGTAGCAGGCATGACGGATGGTTGTGCCGCACAGATCGCTTCAGGCGCGGTGCAGGTTGGCGACTGGAACACCACCATTGGCACTACGCTGGTAGTAAAAGGCGTAACCACCCGGGAGATCAACGATCCGCATGGGCGTTTGTATTGTCATCGCCATCCCGAAGGTTATTGGATGCCCGGTGGCGCCAGCAACACCGGGGCCGATTGGGTGACCCGTGATTTTGGTAATAACCTGGATGAATTAACAAAGCAGGCAGCTGCATTAGTGCCAACAAAGCACATGGCCTGGCCGCTTAAACAACATGGCGAGCGTTTTCCTTTTATAGCGCCGCAGGCAACGGGGTTTCATCCGGTTGGATTGCCACCCGCTGAACTGTTTGCCGCCTGTATGGAAGGCGTTGCCTATATTGAAAAGTATGCGTATGAAGTGATAGAACAGTTGTCGGGTGAAAGCGTAACTGCTGTGTTCACCGCAGGTGGTGGCAGTAACAGCGAGCTGTGGTTGCAGATCAGGAGCAACGTGCTGCAATTACCCGTATACAAAATGAAACATGTTACGGGCGCCGTGGGTGCCGCCATCATTGCAGCGTCACAAACGCATTTTGCGTCGCTCACCGAAGCGGCCAAAGCATTAACGCAAATTGAAAAAGAAGTATATCCGCAATTGGGCGTGGTAGAGATTTACAAACAGAATTATCAGCAATTTATCGATCTCCTGGCCGGTAAAGGCTATATCAGCAAAACAGTATATGCTTAATATTTATTTGATCCGGCATGGGGAAACCGCCTGGAATGCCGATAACAACCGCTATTGCGGAAGAACAGATATTCCGCTTACTGAAAAAGGACTGAAACAGGCCGAGACCTTGCGTCAACAGTTATTATCCATAAAATTGGATGGCGTTTTTTCTTCGCCGTTGCAACGGGCGTATACGACCGCGCAAATAGCAACCGGCGCTACCGTAATAAAAGACGAACGGTTGATCGAAGCCGATTTTGGCGGGTGGGAGAAAAAAACAAAAGAAGAATTTATGGCCGAGAATGCCCGGCTGTGGCACAATTGGATGAGTGACCCTGCCAACAACCGGGCCGGTGGTACTGGTGAAACCGGCACTGAGATCGTGCAACGGGTGGATGCCTTTTTTCAGTCGTTACAACAACAATATACCACTGGTAACTTCCTGGTGGCTGCCCATAATGGCGTGAACCGTTTATACCTGGCGCATAAACTGGGTATGCCGTTACGCAATTACCGCATGTTCTTTATGGAAAATTCCGCTGCCAGTATGTTTACGCTGGAACCGGATGGTGGTTTTATGTTGCGGTACCTCAATTCAAAATTCTGATTGAGAAGGGTGAGCCACCCTCCAAGGGTGACCCACCCTGAAAAAATAAATAACAAATAAAGAATGGATCGTCGAAAATTCATAACCCTCACTTCCTTAACCACTGCTCATTTGGCTACGGCCCAGGCCGGCATTAACAAATGGGCGCCTGATTTTACAGGCATTCCCTTTTATTCGGAGCTGAAAGAAAAATTTATAACACCCGGACAGGAATTTCAACCCGGTTGTTACTGGTGGTGGTTCAATGGCCTTATGGATAAAGAAGGTATTACGCGTGATCTGGAGGAATATAAGGCTAAGGGCATGGGCGAAGTGCTGATGATCAATTCCGCTGGTGGTTTGGGTGGTGCGAAGGTTCCGCAAGGCGCTTTGTTCTTGTCGCCCGAATGGCGCGAACTGTACCGGTTTGCATTGAAAGAAGCCAATCGCCTGGGAATAAAATTTGGTGTGAACATGAGTAGCGGCTGGTGTATGGGTGGTCCCTGGATCCCGCCCCAACATGCCTGCCGCTGGTTCCTGCAATCAAAATTAACCGTTAAGGGCCCGCAAAAATTCTCCGGCAAATTACCATTACCGGGTAACCGCGACGGGTACGACAACCTGGTAAATGCGCCCGGCTGGAAAGAGTATATTGATCTGCCATTGGAGCAAATAGATTATCGCGATACAGCCATTGTAGCCATTCCTGCCGCCCCCGACAACAATCCTTTACGGACAGATAAACGATCGACGCTCTTTATTGCCAAAACTAACCGAAAAGATGCCAGCAACTTTATAAAAGCGAATGACGTGATGACGCCGGTGTCAACACCCTGGGAGGCAATGCCCGGCGATCAACCCATTCCGGTAGATAAAGTGATCGATCTCACCAGTAAACTAACCGCCGATGGGCAACTCGACTGGGAGGTGCCCGCCGGTGAATGGACCATTATTCGCACAGGGCATCGCATGACGGGTTCCAAAGTAATGATCGCACAACCCGAAGCCAGTGGCCTTTCAGTTGACTGGTTAAGCCATATCGGTGTTGACCTGCAATTTGAAAATGTAGGAAAGGTGCTGTTGCAGGAAGCAGGCCAGTATGCCGGAAAAACACTCAAATATTTCTGTGATGATAGTTTTGAAGATGGTTTTCCCAACTGGACAGAAAACATCATCCCCCAATTCAAAAAATACCGTGGGTACGATCCCACCCCATACCTGCCTGTACTGAATGGATTTATCATTGGCAGCGTAGAGGTTAGCGACCGGTTTTTGAACGACTATCGCAAAACTGTAGCCGATTGCCTGGCCGATGAACATTATAAACATTTTGCTGATCTGTGCCATCAAAACGGGTTGCAGGTGCAGAACGAAGCAGCAGGTCCCAGCCGTTCCGGCACCATGTGTATGGATGCTTTAAAGAACCTGGGCCGAAGTGATATGCCGCAGGGTGAATTCTGGCTGGGCGGCAAACATGATGAAGAAGGCGGTTTGGATGAAAAGCTGGGCTATGGCATGGTGCGGCTAGAGCAGGGACAGAATAAAGTGACCAAAATGGTAACTTCTGCCGCGCATATCTATGGAAAGAAAACGGCATCAGCCGAATCATTCACTTCCTTCCGTCACTGGTACGATTATCCCGGCAATATGAAACAGGCGGCCGATCGTGCTTTTTGCGAAGGCATCAATCGTTTCCTGTTTCATACCTCAACGGCTACGCGGCCAAAAGATGGCAAACCGGGTATTGAATATGGTGCGGGCACGCATTTTAATCCTAATGTAACCTGGTGGAACCAGTCCGGGCCCTTCCTCGATTATATCAGCCGCTGCCAGTACCTGTTGCAAAAGGGTTTGTTTGTAGCCGATATCTTATATTATAACGGCGACATTACACCGAATATCGTGCTGCCCAAGCATGTTGATCCATCGGCCGGTAAAGGGTATGATTACGATGTGTGCAATGAAGAAGTGCTGCTGACCCGGGTAAGCGTCAAAAACGGCAAACTGGTGTTGCCCGATGGGATGAGCTACCAGCTGTTGGTATTACGCGAAAATACCAGTATGCCGGTGCCCGTGCTGCAAAAATTAAAAGAGCTGGTACTGGCTGGCGCTACCATCGTAGGTCCCAGACCGGAAAAAGATAGTGGACTGAAAGATTATCCGCAATGTGATACCCGTGTACAGGAACTGGCAGCTTCCATTTGGGGAAAATGTGATGGGAAGACCATCAGGCAAAATGTGCTGGGCAAAGGAAAGATCTACTGGAATGTTCCTTTGCACGAAGTACTGAAAGAAAAAGGGATAGGGCCCGATTTTATTTGTGACAACGACAATGCCTTTATTGATTTCATTCATCGCAGCATTGGCGATACGGAAGTATATTTTATAGCCAATCGAAATAAGCGAGAGGAGAAGATGAACTGCCGGTTCCGCATCAGTGGCCGCCAGCCGGAGATCTGGGATGCCACCACCGGTGAAACCATACCTGTTAAAGCTTTTACCCAGGCTGATGGTTATACTACTATTTCTTTACAGTTTGCGCCCTTTCAATCATGGTTCATCGTTTTCAAAAAAGTCGTGTTGAAAAAACAGGCTGTTGTTAAAAAAGCAATCTCCAATTTTCTTTCTTTCACCCCTGTGCAGGAATTGACCGGCGCCTGGACGGTGCATTTTGATCCTGCCTGGGGCGGACCAGCCAGTGTTGAATTCCCTGCGTTGGAAGACTGGACCAAACGGCCCGAAGAAGGGATCAAATATTATTCCGGCAAAGCTACTTATGTAAAGCGCTTTGATGCAGGCAGTATTCAACCCGGCGTTCCATATTTCCTGGAAACCGGTGTAGTGCACAATATTGCCGAAATAAAATTGAATGGTAAAGCACTGGGCATTCTTTGGACGGCCCCCTGGCGCGTTGAAGTAACCGGATTGTTACAACCAACCGGTAATGTGTTGGAGATTGCAGTAGTCAATTGCTGGCCCAACCGCCTGATCGGTGATGCTGCTTTACCTGCCGAAAAAAGACTTACGCACACCAATATAGTATTTAAACCAGATGCGCCTTTAATGCCTTCCGGTTTATTGGGGCCGGTAGTGATCGTTAAAGGGGGGTAATTTGATTTAACAATTTTTGTAAAGTTTTTCTGAAATCGAGAAAGTTCATGGGTTTGGTAATACAGGCCGACCCATGATTTTTACAAAACTCGATATCATCCAGATCAGCAAAGGTGGTGAAAATGGCTATGGGGATTTCCTGCCATTTTTCAACGCTTCGGATATACTGTAAGGTTTGCCTTCCATCCATTTTTGGCATGTTCATATCGATCATGATCAATGAAGGATAGGGCTTTTTTTCAGCTTCAAGCTGATTCAGGATTTCGATACCCACCTCACTGCTTTGAGCTTTAAAGAGGGTAATGTCTGGAAACAAAGTATTAACAGATTCTTCAAATATCAACAAATCATCCAGGTCGTCGTCAATGTATAATATCGTCGTTGGTACGCGCTTCATCTTTCTGATAATAGATTTGTGGTTTGGATACAAGATGCCTGCCCAGGTTTAAAGCTGAGCCGGTCAATTTCCTTTTTTCATGATAATAGGTTAGCTGTGCTGAATACTTCAGCTGCTACATGTATTGCAGGGTGAGTACGGAAAGAATATGTATGCGTACTGTCAGAGCGTTAACCAGTATCGGAGGTAGTTCATTACCAACATAGCAATCATAAGGCCAAACTTTTTCAGCGACAGGATTTAGCAGGTTTAACGAGGTGAAAATCAAGGTGATTGATAGCGGAAATTTAAAAGGTTTTGCAAATAAAAAAAACTCCGGGCCTGTAACCGAACCGGAGGATTTTTTTATTTCGCAAATCATTTTATTTAACAGTCACTGATGCTTTTGTTGCCGGAAAACAATCGATGATGTTTGGTGTTATGCTATTAAAATTAAATGGCTGCAGGTGTTTAGTTGTAAATGTATGAACGCCCTGTTTGATGGCGATCAGTACATCTGCCGGTACATGGGTAAACACTTGCGTTGTTAAATTGCCTGGCCACTGTATGGCCACTTCGTCAATAGTGGCGGCGGCCCCTGTGCCTATGTGTTGCATCAGCGGATTGGCGCCAAAACTGCCACCCGAATTTACATCGCGGTAAACTGTACGTTTATTACCGTTTTCTGTAAAAGATATTTTCAGGCGCGAACCGATCGCTGCGCGGTTACTCTCGCTGCCTTGTAAAGACAGCAGCAGCCGGTGATTGTTGTTTTGTCCGGGATTTATATACAGGGCATTTTCATACGCATCTCCAACATATGCACCACCCATTTCAATATAAATATCCTGGTCGCCATCATTATCCAGGTCAATAAAAGAAACGCCATGTCCTTTTTGCAGGTTGCCGACCCGGGCCGGGATGGTAACATCGGCAAAGCGCTTACCCTGCACGTTTTTGAACAGCTTGTTTGGCACTAAAGACGTATACTGCGGATTACCGGTACCCAGGTAAAAATCGGGCCAGCCATCATTGTCGATATCGCCAAAGTTGCCACCCATGGCAAAAGCAATACGGTTCAATCCCGACTTTTCCGATACGTCTTCAAAAGTTCCATCGTGTTTATTGCGGTAAAGGAATATATGTCCTGAATTGCCCGGTTGAACATGTAGCGCTTCTGCCGCCGCATACCAGGCCAGTGAACGATTGAATTCATAGCCGCAAACCAGGATGTCGAGCCAGCCATCATTATCATAATCCCAGAACCAGGTAGTGAAGGTAGCAGTGGTATTATTCGTTAAACCCGCCTCCTGCGAAACATCTTTGAAATGACAGCCGCCATTTACGACGCCTTCATTTTTGAACAGGATCTTTCTGCCGTTTAAAGTAGAAATAAAAAGATCAACATAGCCATCGTTGTTATAGTCGCCCGAGGTTACGCCTTTTACAAAGGCGATCGTGGTGCAACCGGCTTTCGACGATGCTTCGGTGAATGTGCCATTTTTATTGTTGAGATAGAATTCACAGGGATTTATTTCGGCGTTATTGCTTGTTTCGTTGCCAATGAATACATCCAGCCAGCCATCATTGTTAAAATCGGCCCAGGTGGCCGTTTGAGTAGGATAGAAAGATAACAAACCGGCCTCCCGGGTAACATCGGTAAACGTGCCATCGCCGTTATTTCTTAATAACGAGTTGGGTTCTTTACCATATTTCCCTTTCCAGGCGCCCCGCAACACAAAAATATCCTTCCATCCATCATTGTTATAATCGGTTTGCATCATGTTCAATCCTCCCGTAAGTTCTTTTAGTCCGGAAGCTGCGGTAGCATCAGTAAAGGTGCCATTGCGGTTATTGATGTAGTAATGCATACCTTCCTGTAATCCCCAGCTGCTGGTGATGATGTCAACATAGCCATCGTTGTTAAAATCATCGATAACGCTTCCGCCTGCCATGTTCTTTACATTCAGTGACACCCGGGCGGAAAGGTCCCTGAAAGGTTTAATGGGAACGCTGCTATCGGCGGTGGGTAAGGTTATCAATAAATTCGATGGCACCTCTTGTGGATACCCACCCGTAGCCATGTACGCAATGTTGAGCAGCCATCTTGATTCCAGGTCGCCATCGTATTTCAGGATGTTGGTGTACAATTCAATGGCTTTTTCAGCCCCCTGTTTGTTCACATGTATGCCTTTATTGGCAATAGGATAAATACAGGATTCACCAGTGTGATTATAAATACAGTTCTTTCTTTCGCCCAATCGCAGGTAGGCAATGGCCAGGCTTTTCATGACCATCTTTTTATTGTCGGGCAGGTACGGTGGCATATTTTGTATCAGACTTTCAAAAAGCGGAATAGCCTTATCTTCCTGTCCAAGCTCCAGCAAGGTATTGGCCAGGCCAAAGCTGGCCGAGGCTGAATCAGGATAGTTGGTGGCCGCCTGCAACAACGAATCGTAGAACACCTTTTTTCTTTCTGAGGCAAACGGGTTACCGGGTACATTTTCATTGTCGGCGACGGTTTGCAACAGGTTGATCATTTCTTCATTGGGCGAATGATGAATAGTACAAGAGAAGGCCGGCCATAATAATATGGCCAGCCATGCTCGAGGAAAGGCAATGGTCATGGAAGTATATATTGAGGCCTGCGATCAATGGTTCATTGATCACCAAGCCGCGTGGATGAATGAGTAGGGAGTTGCCTCCCAATCGGGTTTACTAAGAATAAGCGTTAGCAGGTTAGCCTTGTGGCGGATGGAACGGAGCGTTCATATAGGGTAGTATCACCGGTGGAACGGGATGTTGCACCTGTTCACGGGTTTCACTCAATGGAAGGACTACCGTAAACCGGGTTACCGGTTGAACGTAGTCAACACCGGCCGGATTCTTTTTAAGCGCACCGGTATCCTTTGTATTGGTGGGTACATCATTTACTTTGCCTGCATAGGATATGCGGGCTTCGTATAACCGGGTTTTGTTTTCATTTGGTAAACACAACAGGTACAGGGTATCGTTGTAGATCTTTCTTTTCACATAACTATAAAAAACGCCATTTGCTTCCACTTCTCCATCTACCCGTTCATAAGAACTCCAGCTGGTAAGATAAGGGGTGTGCAAGGCGATCTTTACTTCAATAAGCTCGCTATCGTTGTACTTATTGTTATCGAGTTGTTGGGTTAGTTGTTGGTCAGACTGTTGCATGATATAGTCAAACAACAGCGTATAGCCTGCAAGGTTAAACAGATGAATTGCAAGTAACAATATGGCCAGTAACTGTTTCAGCGGTAAAAAAATAAGTAATGAATTTAAATAAAATAACGCAAACGGGCACGCATATTTTTAATTGTAATTCCTTGATGCGGTTATACGTCCATGAACCATAAGCAAAAATCACCAGTGAGCCGGGGTTATTACATAATTACCCACCAATAGTAATGAGTAACTTATAATGAGCTACTAATTTGTCAAACTGCTGCGGCTTTCTGCGTTTTGAGCAAAAGCCTGACGGAATTAGCGTTTTGCGTCAAGCCTTCGGCGTTAAGCGTCAAAAACGTACCTTGCAAAGTGAAATTATTGAGCATTCCCCTATGACAAAGGAAAAGCAAGTACAACAGGCCCTGGCGGCACAATTCCCGGCAGACAGATTAAAAACCCGTCTCATTGATTTGCATGCCTATTCTTCAGACGCCAGCTTTTATACGCTGGTACCCCAGGCCATTGTATTTCCCGTGAATATTGAAGAAGTGCAATCGCTTTTTAAACTGGCCAGACAGCACCAGATCTCGCTTACTTTTCGTACCGGCGGTACCAGTTTATCGGGTCAGGCGGTAACCGAGGGCATTTTGGTTGATCTGTCGCGCAACTGGCCGCTGATAAAAGCCGAGCAACAGGGGAGCGCCGTACGCGTGCAACCGGGTATCACGGGCAGCCGCGTAAACTTTTTCCTGAAACAATATAAAAAGAAGATAGGGCCAGACCCTGCTTCCATCAATGCCGCCATGATGGGAGGCATTTTGTCGAACAACTCCAGCGGCATGTGTTGTGGGGTGGTCAATAATAGCTATCATACCCTGAAGCAGGTGAAGTTTGTGCTGCCGAATGGGGAAGTGTTTGATACTGAAAACAGGGACGATTATAAAAGATTTGAAACAACCCAGCCCCGGCTGGCCGCCGGTATTCTGCAACTGGCGAAACGTGTAAAGGATAACCCGGCCCTGACTGCAAAGATCAGGGACAAATACAAGATCAAGAATACAGTTGGGTACAGCATCAATGCCTTTCTCGACTACCAGCATCCACTGGACATCCTGGCGCATTTGCTGATTGGGGCGGAAGGAACGCTGGCCTTTATTGCCGAAGCGGTGTTGAACACCATTCCCGATAAACCCTATAAAAGCACCGGACTGTTGTTCTTTGCCTCCACTACGGTGGCCTGTAACGCCATTCCCGCCCTGCGGGACAGCGATGCCGAAGCGCTGGAGTTTATGGACCGGGCCGCTATTCGTTCCATTGAAGACCAGGCGGGTGCGCCGGCTTTTCTGAAAACCCTGCCGGCAAACAGCGCAGGTATTTTATGCGAATACCAGTCTGACACGGCTGCCGGGTTACAGGAAAAATTAACCCGGGCCGCACAGTTCCTCGATTCACTGCCCATTACCTATAGAACAGAGTTTACTACTGACGAATACCTGCAGGCCAGTTACTGGAAGCTGCGCAAAGGCATGTATCCTTCCGTAGCAGCGGTGCGGCAAAAAGGCACTTCGGCGATGCTGGAAGATATTGCGGTTCCAATCCAACATCTCGGCAATTGTGTGGAAGACCTGCAGCAGCTGTTTATTAAATATAAATATTACGACGCCATTATATTCGGTCACGCCAAGGAAGGCAACCTGCACTTCCTGGTGTCGCAATCGATAGACACCCCTGAGGAAGTTGCCGTTTTTGGCGCTTTTAATGATGAATTGGCGGAATTAGTCATAAAAAAGTACAATGGGGCGCTCAAGGCGGAGCATGGTACAGGCAGGCAGATTGCGCCTTATGTTGAAACAGAGTGGGGTACAGAAGGCTATGCCATTATGAAAGAGTTGAAAACCCTGATTGATCCGGATAACATTCTGAATCCGGGGGTTATCATAAACCCCGATAAGAATTGTCATTTAAAGAACCTGAAGCCCCTGCCCGTAGTGGAAGAAGAAGTTGACAAATGCGTGGAGTGCGGGTATTGCGAGCATAAGTGTCCGAGCCGGCATTTTACCCTTACACCAAGACAACGCATTGTATTGCGACGTTCTTTATCTCGTTTGCAAAAGGCCGGCGACACCCATACCTATAATAGTATATTAAAGGATTATGCTTATGATGGGTTGGATACCTGTGCGGTAGATGGCATGTGTGCTACCGAATGCCCGGTAGCCATCAATACCGGCGAGCTGGTTAAACGGTTGCGGAAAGAAAATCATTCCAAAACCGGCAATGCCATTGCGCTGCAGGTGGCCAAAAATTTCGGTCTGGTTGAACGGCTTATCAAAACCGGTTTGCGCAGCGGCCGCCTGGTGAACAATGTGTTTGGCAAAAAGGCCATGTACAAATTAACCAGCGGCGTTCGCAAAATAGCGCCTGCATTTCCTTTGTGGCCCCAACAGTTAACGGCGCCTTTAACAGTTAAAGCACAACTGCCTGAGCAGGCCGATGTGGTGTATTTTGTTTCCTGCATCAGCCGCATCATGGGCCGCGATATGGAGAAGAAAGAATCCATTGTGGATGTTTGCCGCCGCCTGGCTGAAAAGGCCAATGTGCGCCTGCTCATTCCTGACAATCTTACTGGCACTTGCTGCGCACAGCCATTTGCTTCAAAAGGTTTTACGCCCGCATACCGGGTCATTGTAAATAAAACCATCGACACGGTGTGGGCGTGGAGCCAATCCGGAAGCCTGCCCATTGTGCTCGATATTACTTCCTGTACACACTCCCTGCAAACCTGCCGGTCGTATTTGTCGCCTTAAAATCAACAGCGGTTCGACCAGTTAAAAATTATCGACAGTCTTAA
>JAJKIL010000409.1 GCA_021154515.1 Niastella sp.
ACGAGTTGATGAGGTAGAAGACGTTTAGGAGAATAAAGAAGCAAGTTGATTGGGAGATAGGGTTGAAAGAGCGAAGGATGAAGTGAGTGCGAGATGAAACTAGTGAGGACTCTTATCTCGTCGCGAACCCTTTCACGTTTCACGTTTGCCGTTTCACGATTCGGCCCCTTTTATGACGCCGGGGCAGCTCCTTATTGAGGTATCACAAGAGATTTATACTGCACCGCATACCCGCCGAAATAACCTAAACCGCCACCCTGGATGTTGCTGATAATTTTGCTGGGCGCGGCAAACGGATTGCCGATATTGGTATAGCTGTATTCCATGGTGCGCCAGAAGTCGAAGGTGGATTTATCTATATTACAATATTTTATCACTATGGAATCACCAT
Source organism: Niastella sp. (assembly GCA_021154515.1). Taxonomy (GTDB): domain Bacteria; phylum Bacteroidota; class Bacteroidia; order Chitinophagales; family Chitinophagaceae; genus Niastella. Next base: position 392 of record JAJKIL010000409.1, read on the forward strand.
GCTCAAAAAAGGCATAGTTCTCCAGGTTATACTGTTTGTTCCGGTCTACCCCCTGTTCAATCTGCATATTATAAGTGGCGCCATCGGTCAACTGGTCGTCATATACCGAGTTTAACCCGGGCAAAAACGGCCAGCCATCTACCGAAGTGTAATAGCGGGTATAATTACCAAGACCCGGTGGATCGATAAACCGCCCCATCAGGATCACTTTTTTTGGATTGGGATTGTTAGGCGCATCTTCCCACCACAGCGAATCAATTTTTTTGTTGATCAATGGAATGGTGGTAGCAGCGGTATATTCTTTTGCATCGGTTTTTACAGTGAGAGCGTATTGCTTACCCAACTCTCCGGTAATGGCCGTGCTTAAATTTGAAGAATCGGTGGTGTAATAATAAAGAGTGTAGCCGCCGGTTACCGGAACTTTGATCTCTTTTAACCGGTGGATTTTGGTGCCGTTCGAAATGGTTACTTCGGCATTATGAACGAAGGAACTCGCGAGTAATTCGGTACTGATCTGGTTGAAATAATTAAGGCTTTGCGATAAAACAACTACCGGCCCCTTACCATTTTCAATAGAAGCCTCCACAACCAGTTCAGGCTCCGTTTGGTTGGGCTTGAAGTTGATTGTTTTTTCGCAGGAAGAAATGAACGTCCCCAGTACTATGGCTACTAACCCTATGCGCATTCTCATTGTACTCTCACTGGCATTCAAATAATGATCCAGATATAAAGTTACGGTTAAGGAAAACAAGAATAAGGAAAGACACAAGAATAAAAATTAAAAATTCTTAATATCTGAGCTTTGTTGAAAGCTCAGAATTTGAAGCCTTGTGCCCTGCCCCCTGAGAACTAAAAAAACCCCGGAGGCAGTACGCCAACCGGGGTTCGTTTCTTTATAGTACTTATACTAACCTAAATATGCTTTCAATGCATTGCTATACCGGGCTTTTTGTAAACGCTTGATAGCTCTTTCCTTGATCTGGCGGATACGCTCTTTTGTAAGGTCGTATTTTTGCCCGATCTGCTCAATGGTAACACCATTTTCGCCATCGAGGCCAAAGTAAGCATTTACGATCTCGGCTTCGCGTGGACTAAGAGATTTCAATACGCGGCGGATCTCGTTACGTAATGAATCTTTCATTACATCGTCATCCGTATCATCGCCACCTTCCAGTAAATCACCCATGGCCACGTCTTCAGCTTCGTGTACCGGAGCATCGAGCGAGGTATGACGGGTATTGCTTTGGAAAATGTTGTTGATCTCGGTTTCACTCATTTCGAGCAGCTCGGCTAACTCTTCGGTACTTGGCTCCCGCTCATGTTCCTGTTCAAAAGCCATGTACGCTTTATTAGCCTTGTTATAGGTGCCAATTTTGTTTTGAGGCAGGCGGACTAATCTACCCTGCTCTGCCAACGCTTGTAAAATGGACTGGCGGATCCACCATACGGCGTAAGAGATGAATTTAAAACCCTTGGTTTCATCGAAACGCTGGGCTGCTTTTATCAAACCGAGGTTGCCCTCGTTGATCAGATCGCTAAGAGAAAGACCCTGGTGCTGATACTGCTTAGCAACAGATACCACAAAACGCAAGTTGGCCTGCACTAATTTATCCAATGCCTTTTGATCACCCATCTTGATCCGCTGGGCGAGTACTGTCTCCTCTTCAGGAGTGATCATCGGAATTTTAGAAATTTCCTGAAGATACTTTTCTACTGCCTGCGAATCACGATTCGTAATCTGGGTTGCAATTTTGAGCTGTCTCATATCTACTTATCTACTTTAATATAAATGACTTTTATCGTCGATATTAAATCGCCTTTCTTGTTTATTTGTTTAAGGGTACTATACTAACATTTGCAAGACTGACTATGTTCGGGGGAGGTTGCAAGTCAGGTGCTAATTACGTGTTAATCCATCCGGTACTGTCTGCAAAAGTAACACTCAATCTTCAAACCTCATAGCTTTTGTGGAAAAATCGGAGCTATATTATACAATAATTGATTAATAATTAGTCACGAATACATATTTATTCTTATTGCAAATCCCATAAACGCCCGTTGCAGCTGATTTTTTTCTAATAATTAGTATCAAATTCCAGTCCGACGTAACCTGTTAATAAAATAATTTGTAAAAAATAAGAGTAAATACCATTCAACTAACAAATTAGTTATACATTTGTTTCAACTAAAAGGTTAGTTATAATGAAATCCCTTACAAAAGCTGAAGAACAGGTAATGCAAATGCTCTGGGAATTAAATCAGGGTTTTTTAAAAGATATCATGGATAAAATGCCCGAGCCCAAACCGCATTCAAACACCGTAGCTACCATACTTAAAATATTGATCGAGAAAGGTTTCGTGAACTATGAAGTACAGGGTCGCAACAACCTGTACAAGCCGGCGGTAAGCAAAACAGAGTATGGTAAAAAAAGCATTAATCAACTGGTAAAAGGATATTTTGAAGGTTCGCCAGCCAAATTACTCTCGCATTTCGTGAACGAAAACAAATTGAGCCAGGAGGACCTGGAAGCTCTGCTGCAACAAATTAAAAACGCCAAAAACCAAGATCAATGACCTTTTTACTGTACCTGGGAAAAGTAATGCTGTGCTCCGGCATTCTGCTCGGCTATTACTGGCTTTTTTTACGCAACAAACGGTTTCACCATTATAACCGGTTCTACCTGCTTGCTACCCTGTTGTTCTCAATTTTACTGCCTTTGATTAAAATACCGGTGCTTTACCATTCGCAAAGCCCTGTAAATAAGGCAGTATATCAAACAGTGGAAGTGCTTACCGTTGATCATGGGGAAAATGACGTACCGGATGCCGGCCCCAGCTTGATGGCCCGCCTGTTGACCCTGGAAAATTTGATTTACTTGTTATATGCAGTGGGCATTGCGGCCCTCCTTTACATGCTCTTCAAATCGCTGTTGTATATCAGGCGCATTTCTAATCAATATCCCTTTGAACGTATTAACGGGCTGAAATTCTTTAATACAGGGGAGCCGGGCACGCCTTTCTCCTTTTTTCGCTCCATTTTCTGGAACAACGAGCTGGCATTTAACAGCCGTGACGGTCAGCAAATCTTTCGCCATGAACTGTTTCATGTGCAGCAAAAACATAGTACCGATATTATACTCACCGAACTGGTTACTGCCCTTTTTTGGGTGAACCCCTTTTTTCATATCCTGAAAAAGGAATTGAAGGCCATTCATGAGTTCCTGGCCGATCAATACGCCATTTCAGGCAACAACCGGTATGATTATGCCGAATTACTGGTGTTGCAAACCATAAAGGCAAACTACTCGCCCATTACCAACCATTTTTTCCAAAACCATATCAAAAGACGTATTGCCATGATCACTAACAACCAAAGTGCCCGTTTAAGCTATCGCAGCCGTTTAATGGCACTGCCGGTACTCGCCATGGTTTTCTGCTCCATTGCGCTGCATGCGCAACCAAGGACTTCTGAAGATAATAATATTGGCGCCAAAAAACCCCTGACTATTTTAGTTGATGCCGGCCATGGCGGAATAGACCCGGGCGCTCAAACCAAAGACGGTAAAGCGAAAGAAAAAGACCTTACTTTGCAAATAAGCCAAAAGATTCAGCAATTAGCAGCGGCTTATAATGTAAATGTTGTGATGAGCCGCACCGATGATAATTTGCCAGGTGGTACCACCAATATTCATGAAGGATTAAGGGCACGTACCGCACTCGCTGAAAAGATCAAACCTGATATGTATATTTCCATACACGTTTCCTTCAGTGATGAGCCAGTTACTACCCGAACCGGATTTGAGATCTATGTACCCAATGATACCACCCAACGCGTGAACCAGTCGAAACAACTTGGCTCTGTTATTAACCGGGAATTAGGCAAGTTGTACGCTACTAACCAGACTTTGAAACAGCGTAAAGATCAAAACATTTGGGTATTGCAGCGTACCCCCTGCCCTGCCGTGCTGATAGAGTGTGGCTTTCTCAACAACGATAAAGACCTTGCTTATTTCAGTGACCCCGGCAACCAGGAGGCTGTTGCCAAAAAAATTCTGGAAGGTATTGTGAACTATAAAAACCAACCGATGAGCATAATACCTGGTGGGGCTAATTTCTCCGACTCCATTCTTTATAAGCTCACCAAACATTTTAACCGCAATACCGGCTATCCCAAACAGGCTTTGGGCAATAATGCAGAAGGAGATGTATATTTTTCGGTAGCTGTTGACGAAAATGGGAAGGTTGGTAATTTAAAGTTCTATAAACAAGCGCCTGCTGAAGCCAAAACTATAAACAACCTCACTACAGTATATTTAGTTAACAATACACCACCAACCAGTACCGCATCACTTACCAAAGAGGAATTACAAAAGCAGCTTCAGGAAGAAGTGAAAAAAGTGTATGATAACAAACCCAGGGTAACGGAATTAGACCGGTTGCCACCTGCACAATACTTTTTCAAGGCAAGCTTCCGTCTTGAAAAAACAAATACGCCCACCACTTAGATTAAAAAATTAGTATTAAAAGAAAGAGTCATTTATCACCCGGTAAATGACTCTTTCTTTTAATACCAGTTACTGCAAATGTTATTGGATAAGACCCCCTTAAATTTTTACATTTTTTATACAGGATTTTCATAGCTTTCGTCCGGAATTAAAATCGGGTTAAACCCTTTCGTCCAACATGTTAAAGAAAGAACGACAAGCTTATATTTTACACCAGGTGAACCTTCACAACAAGGTGATGTCAAGTAACCTCAGCAGGGACATGAACGTATCGGAAGATACCATCCGCCGCGACTTACAGGAGCTGGCCGATGAAGGCAAGATCATAAAAGTGCATGGCGGGGCTTTGTCACACTCTTTTAGCCAGGTACATTATACATCTTCACAGGTTTATTCGCATGATCACAAAAAAACCATTGCCCGCAAAGCTGCGTCGCTTATACATGACGGCATGTTTGTAATAACTACCGGCGGCACTACCATTATTGAAATGGCCCGGGCGTTACCACCCCGGTTAAAAGCCACCTTTGTTTCCGGTAGCATACCTGCCATTCTTGAATACATGCAACACCCATCGGTTGATGTGATCGCCATTGGCGATAAGGTTTCCAAAAACAGCAAAATAACTACCGGCGGCGAGGCCATTTCGCAAATCAAACGCATCCGCGCCGACCTTTGTTTTTTAGGCGTTAATGCCATTAGCCTGAAAGATGGCATTACCGATAGCGACTGGGATGTGGTGCAGTTGAAAAAAGCGATGGTTGAATCAGCGCAAAAAGTGGTTTGCCTGAGTATTGCCGAAAAGATCAACAGCATTCAACCGATACATATCTGTGACATTAGTAAAATACATATGCTCATCACCGAGCTATCGCCCGATGACCCGCTATTAAAACCATATAAAGATGCGGGAATAGAAGTTATTTAGTACACTATTTCTTCATTGCCCACTTTCAATACCAGTTCCTTTTTATCACTGGCTTCAACGCGGCCTACGATCTGCGCTTCAATGCCCAGCTTTTTTGCTTCCTCAATAAATTTGGGGGCAGAAGCGGCATCGGTAAACACTTCCAGGCGATGGCCCATGTTGAATACCTGGTACATTTCGCGGTTGTCGCTACCGGAAGCTTCCTGAATAAGCTGGAAGATGATGGGCGGTTCAAATAAATTATCCTTTATAACACGGAAGTTACCTGGCAGGTACTTCATACATTTTGTTTGTCCGCCGCCACTGCAATGAATAAGGCCGTGAATGGCATCAAAATGATTGGCGAACATAGCCTGCAATAAGGGAGCATAGGTACGGGTAGGTGATAACAACAGTTTACCTACCTGGAATTGTTCCCGGCCAACAGTATCTGTTAACAGATAGGGGCCGATATATACCACTTCACTGGCCAGGCTGTTCTCGTATGATTCCCTGAATTTTTCTGCGTAGAATTTGCTTAATACGTCGTGGCGGGCGCTGGTTAATCCATTGCTGCCGATACCGCTGTTGTATTCGGTTTCGTAAACGGTTTGGCCAAAACTGCTGAACCCCACAATTACATCACCGGCCTGAATGTTGTCATTGGTCACCAGCCTGTTTTTGGGCCAGCGGGCGGTCAT
>JAJKIL010000410.1 GCA_021154515.1 Niastella sp.
CTGTTCATTCGCATGGTTGTCTTCAATGCATACGGGTTCCTGTTCTCAAACATATCGCCTCTTCTGCACCGGGGGCATTTGCATTTAAAAAGATTGAGCACACCGGGCTTTTTATCTGTGGTGGTTATATCAATGATCGCTTCCATATTTTAATTTTTTACGTGTTGTTTCCTGAATACTTCCGGCGTTACGCCTTCATACTTTTTGAAGAACTTTGAAAAGTAGGAGTTGTCCATAAATTGCAGCTCCGTGGCTATTTGCGAAATACTAAGTTTTGCATTTACCAGCAGCCGCTTCGCTTCAAGCAATACCCTGTCGCGGATGAGCTCCCCGGCTGAACGGCCGGTAACATCCTTGCAAAGCGCATTCAAATGATTGGGTGTTATGTATAACATAGCGGCATAGTCTTTCGTCAGCTTCTTTTCTTTATAATGCTGATCGATCAACTTTTGAAAGTTGCGCAATACAACGGTGTTGTAATTGGTGGTTTGTTTGGTTGTATCCGCGCCGGCGTTCCTGCTAACCAGGATGAATAATTGCACCAATGCGGCCCTAACCATATCATCTTTTAATGGAGCAGCGGAGTTGCCTTCGCGCACGATCCCTTCCAACAGGTCCTGTATGGCTGGTCTTACGGGTTCAGGCAGCACGATCACCTGTTCCTGTGCTATGCCGGAAAAGAAAGTGAATTGCTCCAGGTAGCGGGGTTCGGCTAAAAAACCGGCGATGTATTGTTCTGAAAAGTTCACGATAAAGCCGTCTGGCAGCCCTTCAAAATCCCAGCTATGCACCTGACCGGGGATCATGAAATAGAGTTGACCGGGTTCAACCGGAAAATAAACAAAATCTATGGAATGACCGCCCCTGCCGCCTGAAAAGTAAACAAGCTGGTAAAAAGAATGCTTATGCGGAAACCGCAGGTCTTTATGTTCCTCCAGGTAATGGGGAAAGTGATCTGCCATGAAGTCTTTCGGCGAAAACCGCGACTCCTTTAAGTTATGGATGCTATATGTTGGCAGATGCTGGTTCGACATGGCCTTTAATTATAGCACAAAGCTATAAAAGACCTACCAGCAGCAAGGGTGCTTTTTATGGGTTTTATGGTACTTTTTACTGATTGAGGAGTTTTTAAAACATCCCAAACACTACTACGGCTTCACCATTTGTCAGCACTTTTTTGGCCCCGGTCTTTTCATTATACAAATTACAGTTGAACTGGGCTTTTACTATCACATTATAACTACCTGCAAGATCTATAAATTCCGTGGCGCTGATGATCTTGAAGGCGCTGCCCGTTTGGTCTTTTGTACCGGCATCGCTACTCCAAACATTATCATTACCATTAGTGCCCGGATTGCCACTGGGGTCGGTCCAGGAGACAGTTATCCCATCAATAGTTGAAATATCTGCCGTGTAAGGATAAGAAGCAGGAGCAAAAAAGGCTTTGAACTGGGCTGTTGTAGCAGACAAATAACCGTGCATGATACCTTTACCAATGCTAAACTCGGTTTTACCTGCAGGTAAAGGCGCGGTGGTACTAGACCAGTTAATGCCGCCGCCAAAATAAACATCATCACTGCCGCTCATGCTCTCGCCAGGTTCATAATCAGTGGTTGTGGAGGTTATGTTTTGGGTATAGTTTGTGCCATCGATGGTTGCTTTATAATAAAAATCGCCGGTAGTATTGCCACCGCCGCCACCAGTACCACCGGTACCGGCAGTTGCTACCAATACAGGAACCAAACAGGAGCCACCGCCAATAGTTAGGGTAAAACTGAAAACACCGGCCCGGGTAGGCTTACCAACCCCATACAGGGTAATTACCTGTGACCCCGTTGCAGTGAAATTACCGGCGCCTACAAATGAGATCCCATCTGTAGTGGCTGTTGAATAGGTCCAGTCGCCGACTTTGGTAACATTTACCGTAACCGTTATCAGGGCATCAGCAGCCAGGGTTGAACCTGCCTCAATTACACCGGTTACCGCCGCATCGGAGCAATTATTGCCTGCCGGCACCAGTTTAAACACGGCCGTCCCTCCGGAATTACTACCGCCGCCGCCACCCACTGGTCCACCGGAACCCAGGGTATCCTTAGACATTTCTTTTTGACATCCAATATTTGCTAATATTAAAAGAAAAACGAGCAAGTGGGTCAGGGACAATGTTCGGCTATTAAACAGGCGCACCATATAAGGGTCAGTTTGGGGGTTATTGTTACTTTAGCAACAAAGATAGTAAATGGGGATGACCCAAACCGCTATGATTTACCCGGTGGAAATATTATTTTGCGCCCATGAAAACACCCTTATTGCTCCTTTTCCTTGCTCTTGGTAATTTCGTGCTGGCGCAGGATAAACCAGATTCGCCCGATATGCGCAGCCTGGGAATTAGCAGCAACGACACAACTGACCGCTATATTTTTGCCGACACCGCCCTGATCCGCGTTTCACCTGATACGAAACAAGCTCCCATAGACACCCTGTTTGCCGGTGATAACATCACCGTTACCGGAGTAACTACCAACAGCCTTACCATCCGCGGGTTAAAAGGCCCCTGGCTGAAGATCAACTACTCCAAAAATGGGGCACCCAAAAACGGTTACATCTGGCAGGGACTGGTAAGCTGTACGCCCCTGCGCCGTGGCGATGTAAAATTTGTGTATGGCATTGAACGCCGTGCCGATAGTATTATAAAAAGAGACAAGGATACCATCCGCCGGTTCCTGGTACGGTTGAAAGTAGTACAGGAAGGCAAGGTGCTTGCCAGCCGATCGTTCATCACCTTTGATGATGAAAGCGCTAACTACAGCAGTGGAAAGATCATGAGCGGCATGGGACTTACCAATGTACAGAACATCATAACACTTGAATTTTCCGGCGACGCCTGCGGCATTTCAACCTACGACTATTACTTTGCCTTTACCAAAAGCAACCAGTTGCTCCGCTTCCCTGATAAAGAAAATGTAAGCGATGCAGGTAGTTTCTACCACTCCGAAACCTTTACCTTCCCCATCGAAAAAAATGGAAAGCCTGACACGATACTCTGGAATAAACTGGTTGAAGAAGATACTGAGAAAGTAGACAAAAAAGGTAATCCGATCCTGAAAGTAACCGAGAAGAAAAGCGCTGTATATAGCTGGGATGGCGTGAATGAAAAAATCACCAACTCCGCTCAAAAATAACAGATCGCAAACTCTTTATAAGCCCTTCCCGATAAATCGGGAGGGGCTTTTTTATTAACGACTAACTATAACGGATACTGTTTCTAACTTTATATGCGCAATATTTAAATATTACCTGAACTGGTAAAACCAGTTACATTTGTTCAGCACATATAAACAAACCTTATTATGAAATTATCAAACCTCGATCTGCACAAAATTGCGCAGGCAAAAGCTATTCTGGAAAAAGAATACAAAAGCGCTACAACTCAGGCCGAACTGGCCCGGCGTGTAAACACCAACGAAAGCAAACTGCGTAAAGGATTTAAACTCATAAATAAGATAACCATCAATGAATACCTCATTGGTGTACGTATTGAAAAAGCAAAAGAGATGCTTGAAACAACTGATGAACCGGTGAAAGTAGTCGCATTTAAAGTAGGCTATGATGTAAGCAATCTGGTAAAACAGTTTAAAAAGAACACCGGCATGGCGCCCATGGAATGGCGCAAAAAAATTTTAGGCAACAAACTCTTCGCCTTCTTCCTTTAGTCGAAATAAAAGAAAAACCGGATTTGCCATGATTTTAACCGGATTCGCCAATCTTCAGGCATTAACTTGCATGAAGTACTGGTAACAATACGCATTTTTCTTCTCTCACCTGTTATAAACCTGCACCTGTTAAGCCTTCTTTGCAAGAAAGCACGTCACCCTTTAACCATTATAATTTATTTCAATGAAAAAGGAACTGTTAAGTAGCAGCTACTTAACCAGGGGAGCTTTTTTTCAAAAACGGCCTGTTTTTTCCTGGTTAAGCAGGAACCTGATCATAGAGATCATATGTTCGCTGTTGATCATCCTGTTCATCTATTCTTCTTTAAGTAAGCTATCGGCATATAACCGGTTTTCTGTTCAATTAAGTAAATCGCCGTTTATTACTTCGTACTACCAATTAGTAGCCTGGGGCATTCCGGCCGCTGAAATAGCAATTGCTTTTTTATTGGCTGTAAAAAGAACGCGGCTTGCCGGGTTATACGCTTCCTTCTTTTTGATGAGCCTGTTCACTGCTTACCTGGTGATCATGTTAAACTTCAGTTATTACATCCCCTGTTCCTGTGGCGGGGTGCTGGAGTATTTATCGTGGGAGCAGCATATTGTATTCAACAGTTTCTTTATTGTGATAGCCGCAGCAGGGGTTCTGCTGAAGACATACAACACGAACTCAAAAAATATTTACGCGTAATGTAGGGGATACCGAAAACCTAAAACAGAGTAGGTACAACAAATAAAAATTTACTGTTTTAACCAAAACAGCACCAGTTATGAAAAAAGTAAAATTATCATTAGCGGCTTTAACGCTTGTATTAGCCATTGCGGGAACAACTACTGCCAATGCCACTAAATCGCCTGCTGTTCCTGTTCCTCTTTGCAGCCAGGTATCTTCGGATCAATGTCCGGATGTTTATCCCATTGAGTGTTGCGAGGATGACGCCACAGGCCAACCCGTTTTTTCAAGATCTCCCATCCAATAATTATTATACTAACCATCAATTTACGTTGATGGTTAGTTTTTTAAACTGTTCAGCATGCGTAACAAGCGGCCAGTAGTATTATTAATAACGTTGTTCCTCACTTCATTTGCCATTATCGGGGCATTGGCATTTCTTTCAAGAAATATAACTGATAAAAAGAATGGGTTTACCCGTAGATTGATCCCATCCACATTACCATTTCGTAAACAGGTAACATTCCCTGTCACTATTAACAACATCATCGGATCTCAGGCCGGTAAATTATATTTTCAGGGAAGCAACCCGTATGTTCTATACACCACCACTCTTTCTTTAGACTCATTAAAAGAGACTCCGTTATCTGTACCGCCCGATAAAAAAATAAGATCGGGCATTCATATGTTCCTTCGCGGAAACCATCTTTATATCGCCTGCAGAAATTTGCCTGGCATAATAGACTATGACCTGGATTCCGGGAAATCAAACATTCATACTCTTTCCTATTTCTATAGTAAGGAAACCAACTTTTTAAAAGATCAGTTCATTTTACGGGCAAAAGACCGGAAAACGAAAGACCCGGTATTTATAAAACTCAACCTGAATACAGATACAATAAGAGAGGAAGACCATTTTAGTACAAAGAACGGCAGCAGCAATTTCCCTACCGATGGTATTTTAAATTATGACGCCACCACCCACCTGGCGTGCTATAGTTATTTTTACCAAAATGGGTTTATATGCATGGATACCAATCTGAATATACAGTTTAAAGCCAGAACAATAGACACCATAACTAAAAGGGAGATAAAAGTTGCGCATATAGGCACATCGCTTACCATGAAACAACCACCCCAGCTGGTGAACAGAATAAGTTCAGTGTGGGCGGGAAAACTGTACCTGGAGTCGATGTTAAAAGCCGACAATGAGCTTCCGTCAGATTTTGCAGAGAATACCGTAATCGATGCTTATAGTTTAACTAACGGAAACTACATTGCCAGCTTTTACATCCCTCGCTATAAAGGAAATAAATTGTATCAGTTTAGTGTTATTGACAACAAGCTATATGCGGTCTATGGCAAAACAGTAGTTGTATATGATCTGCCTCCTATTTAGAAGGGTCTTTAATGACCAGCATTTTTATGGACCGGTCCTTAGATTCAAGATGTAACCCGTATGGCTTCAATGCCTCTTTTAAGGCATCCATATCATTCATTTGCACCTGTAACCTGACATCCACATTTGCTGTAATACCGGTTTCATCCAGGATTATCTTCTCCTGGTTATAATGATGGATCATATCGAACAGATCGGCAAAAGGACGGTTTATTGCGGTACACCCACTTGCATCATAAACCATTTTTGGGGTAGCGGATCCATCGGCCTGAATATGTGTCTTATTATCTGCCGTTAACACCCAGCACTTTTGTGTTCGGAATTCTTCGTATGCATTGTAACCAAAAAATCTTTTCAGATCTTCCTGCATTATTTTCAGGATATCAGCCTGCTTTTCTTTTGGCACTTTCAGCTCATAACAATACGTATTGTCCAGTTGCCAGATAGCGTAATCTACTCCTTTGGGACTAAGGATTTTTTCCGGATGAGCAGATTCAATGACGATCCTGCTAAATGGAACAACACCTGTTGAATCTCCATAAGCGATCTTGTATAAGCCGAAGATTTGGTTATTAGTTGCATGTACGACTGTTCCGGCGCCTTTCGGCGGATACTTATACGTAGCCTTTAGACCTTTTAAATATTTTGTAAGGGAAGAATTATAAACCACGTTATTACTGTCCATTTCATTGGCTATGGTAACCAGGTATCTTTTATAGTCAGCCCAGGCGGTGGTTTCCATTTCCCTTAAATGAACATCCTTTTTATGCACAAAAGCTGTAATATTTTGTTCTGTAAGCTGAGAGTCGTCGGTTATTGCTTTTACAAACCCCTTCTCATCTATCCAAACGTAGGTAGAAACAATTTTCACCTGAAAATAATTGACAACCTGCCGGTTTACAGCACAGGGCAATGTCACTGGTTTTCCTGCCTTTTTCCTGGTTTCATAAAAATGACTGGCCTTTTCAAAACCATCTGTAGCAACCAGCAGCACCTGCAACGAATCGCCAAATTCTTTTTGAAAATTTTCCACCCTGGGAATGTCGGTAATGCAAGGCAAGCAGAACGTACCATAAAAATCAATGATCACAGGCTTGCCCTTCCAGTCTGCCAGCGCAATTTTTTCTTTTTTATAATTCAAAAGGGTATCAAACACAAAGTTCGGACACAATTGATCTACAGGCGATGAATTGGTGGCAGCAATATTAACAGACTGGGATCTAACAGTGCCTGCTATAATGATGAACCCTATTATTGAAAGTAGTTTTAGCATACCATAAGGTTTTC
>JAJKIL010000411.1 GCA_021154515.1 Niastella sp.
ATTAACAATCCGGTTATAGGTATTAGCACAGATGCCATGCTGAATTTGTACACCATGGGGAATTTTCATGGTTCCATTGACCTCGATCCCGGTCCGGATACAGCTATAGTCAGAACCAATGTTTACTATAGCATATTTGTTAATAAGCTCGCACAATCTGTAGGCGGGTCGTTACCCCTTACCTGGATCAACCTGGAAGGTCACCTGAATGATCAGCAGCAGTCTACGCTCAATTTTACTGTAAACGAAGAAAACGTGGCGCGTTATACTGTTGAGAAAAGTTCAGATGGAATTACCTTCAATAAGATCGGATCATAGGAAAGCAAGGGTAATGGCACCCACAGCTATGTTTATACTGAACCCACAGCCCTGCAACAAACAGCCTTGTACCGCATTCTGCAAACAGATATAGATGCACGGTCGGGGTATTCCGCTGTTATCCGGCTTTCAGCCGGGAAAGCGCGTTTATCCGCTACTGTTTACCCTATACCGGCAAGAGGTAATGTTACCTTACAAATAACAGGGGATGAATTGCTGCATACAAAGGCAGTGTTGGTAGATTTAAAAGGTATCCAGGTGAGGTCCATCCTCGTTAATGATTACAATACATCTATTGATTTGCATAACCTGCCCCCTGGCATGTACCTGTTACAACTGGCCAATGGCAGCAGTCTGAAAATTATGAAACAGGAATAAATAACTGCGACGGCGTTAATCCCGTATATGATTTAAACTCCCTGATAAAATGCGCCTGGTCATAATAGCCGCATTCATAGGCTATATTTGTCAGTGAGGTATTGGCCGACCGAACCAGTTCGAGGCTTTTATTGAAGCGTTGAACTGAATAGAAGCTATTGGGGGATATGCCTACATAATTCAGAAAAAGTTTTTGAATATACCTGGCGGAAAACCCGGTTTCCGCCGCCAGGCGGCCCATGTCAAATGATTCTCCATGGCGGCTGATGGAATGGCACAACCCTTCTACCAACCCTAGCTTCTCTTGTTTTTTCGGGGTGCTCATCAGCCTGGTAAGTAAGAAGGCTTCGAGCACCTTTACTTTTTGTTCCAGCAACGGCTGCTCCATCAGCCGGTAGTAAAACTCGCTGCATTCTTTGCTGAGCATATCAAACAGGTCAATAGATTCGTTGGTAAAATCAGAAACGGGGTTGGGGAAGAAGAGCGCGCCGGCATATGGCTGAAAGCGTGTTATCAGGCAGGTATTGCCTTTTTTGATAGTAGCCCTTGTTGGGATGGTCCAGTGACCCAACACCTCCAAACGAGGCACTGTCATTGACTGGTTGCCACGGTGTCTGATGGTGTCGCCATCCGTGATATCAATACAAAGTTCCACACACCCGGTTGGGTACATCACTTCCAGGGCGTCCCGGTCATGGGCGCAGGTCCAGAAGTATTTGACATAACGGCTTAAAACACCCGATGGGTAAAAGATCCTGTCTCTCATATTGCAATCAAAGATTATGCATTGTCAGATCCGTTGGCGGTTGTTCGCTTTTATACAATTTAGCTTTTCCGGCGGCTTTTACCTTTACTAAAATATATAAATATGAGAAACAGCAAAAAAATGTTGTCTTTGCTCGCTGTAGTATTGGTTGGAAATTTTTTTATTGCCAGTGCTCAACTGGAAGAAGCAAAAAAAGCCATTGCAGAAAGCAATGCCCGCTATTTTCAGTCTTTTGTAAAAAATGACTCCTCCATTTTTATCAATAGCTATGCAGAAGATGCGTGCATCCTGGCTCCCAATGCACCTCTCTTTTGCGGCAGGAACGACATTGCGAAATTCTTCAGGGCAGGTTACCAGGACTATGGTCTGAGAAATGGCAAATTCATCACTACTAAGGTGTATGGCGATGGAAAGGAATATGTGACAGAAGAAGGGATCTGGCAATCCATTAATGCAAAAGGAGAGTTGTTTGACGATGGGAAATTCTTAGTGCTTTGGAAGAAGACCAGTAAGGGATGGAAGATGTACCGGGATTCGTTTAGCAGTAACCGCGCACCGAAATAATGTTTGCATGGTGCCTGGCGTATGCTAAGTTGAAACCAGATTTTTCTTGCTGATTTGTGTTAATTTTGCGACTCTTTCAGCTACCTGAAAGGTTGATGCAACGGGTTGAACGCAATAATACATAGCGGAAATGCCCATTGCAAAAATTAATAAAATGAGCATAAACATTACATTCCCCGATGGCAATGTGCGCCAATACGAAGCTGGCGTAACTGGTCTTGAAATCGCAAAGTCGATATCGGAAGGGCTGGCCCGCCATGTGCTGGCAGCAAAAGTAGATGGTGTTGTAAAAGACCTCTCGGCTACGATAACGGAAGATGCTACCATTAATTTTCTGAAATGGGACGATGCGGAAGGTAAGAACACCTTCTGGCATAGCAGCGCCCACCTGATGGCCGAAGCGGTTGAATCATTATTTCCCGGCGTGAAGTTCTGGGTAGGCCCTGCCCTGGAAAAAGGTTTTTATTACGATATTGACCTGGGCGATACCAGGCTGACAGAAGAAGACCTGACGAAGCTGGAGAAGAAAATGAGCGAGCTGGCAAAAAAGAACGAGGTGTTTGTTCGTAAAGCCATGCCAAAGGACGAAGCCATTGCTTATTTTACTGAAAAAGGTGATGAGTACAAGCTCGACCTGTTGCAAAACCTGAAAGATGGCACCATTAGCTTTTATACGCAGGGCGACTTTACCGATCTGTGCCGTGGACCGCATATTCCCCATACCGGTTTTATTAAGGCCATCAAACTAACCAATATTGCCGGCGCCTATTGGAAAGGCGATGAAAAGAACAAGCAATTAACCCGTATTTACGGCATCACTTTCCCCAATCAGAAAGAACTGGATGAATACCTGGTGCTGCTGGAAGAGGCGAAGAAGCGTGACCACCGTAAGCTGGGTAAAGAATTGGAGTTGTTTGCTTTTTCTGAAAAAGTGGGCATGGGGCTGCCATTGTGGTTGCCAAAAGGCGCCATGCTTCGGGAAAGACTACAGCAATTTTTACAAAAAGCGCAAATTGAAAGCGGCTACCTGCCGGTAATTACCCCGCATATCGGGCACAAGAACCTGTATGTAACATCAGGCCACTACGAAAAGTATGGCAAGGATAGCTTTCAACCGATTAAAACACCGCAGGAAGGAGAGGAGTTTTTGCTGAAGCCAATGAACTGCCCGCACCATTGCGAGATCTATAAAACATCGCCAAGAAGCTATAAGGACCTGCCTTTGCGCCTGGCCGAGTTTGGTACCGTGTACCGCTACGAGCAGCATGGTGAACTGCATGGGCTTACCCGGGTGCGTGGCTTTACTCAGGATGATGCGCATTTGTTTTGCATGCCTGGCCAGGTAAAAGAAGAGTTTAAAACTGTAATTGACCTTGTATTGTATGTGTTCAGATCGTTGGGTTTTACTGATTATACAGCACAAATTTCGTTACGGGATAAGGAAGACCGGTCTAAATATATAGGTAGCGACGAGAACTGGGAAAAGGCGGAACAAGCCATCATAGAAGCCGCTGCCGAAAAAGGATTGACCACCGTAACGGAATATGGCGAGGCCGCATTTTATGGTCCCAAGCTTGATTTTATGGTAAAAGATGCCATTGGCCGCAAGTGGCAGCTAGGCACCATTCAGGTAGATTACAATCTGCCAGAGCGCTTTGAGCTTACCTACATTGGCGAAGACAATGCCAGGCACCGTCCCGTTATGATCCACCGTGCGCCATTTGGCAGCATGGAGCGGTTTATAGCCGTACTTACCGAGCATTGCGCCGGCAAATTCCCACTATGGCTTACACCTACACAGGTTAAGCTGCTGCCTATTAGCGATAAATTTCTGCCTTATACCGAAAGCGTATTAAAGCAGTTGAAAAAAGCCGACATCCGGGCAGAAATTGACGACCGTAACGAGAAAATAGGTAAGAAAATACGGGATACCGAACTGGCCAAAATACCATACATGCTGGTGATTGGCGAAAAAGAAGTGGCTGAAGGCCAGGCTGCTGTGCGCCGCCAGGGCAAGGGCGATATAGGTACCAAATTGATCGAAGAAATTATTGCGGATCTGAGGCAGGAAATTGAAGAAAAGGCAGGTAATTAAGTTACTATCTCATAACTGGATTTTGTCTGGCATAGCGCCAGACAAAATCCAGGTTAGTAACATATGTATAAGAATAAATTACTGGTAAACATCCTCTATATAATCATGGCCATTGATCTTGTCTGAGCCTTCTACCAATTGCGCAACAGCTGCAGCAGCTAATCCGCCCAGAAAATACAATCCTATGGTCATTATTTTTGTTCCTATCGTTTTGTTACTTGGTTCGGGTGGCAGTCCCATTGACTTGGGTAAAACAACTGCGGAGATACCAGCTGCCAGTCCTAATAATGCGCCGAACCACCATACTTTTTTTCTGCCACCTGCAGCTGCCATGCTAAAATAAGCGGTATCACAAAACAATTCGCCCCCTACAGCCCACCGCTGCAACGCATCATCTGCCGGTACCTTTTTATTCATTTTTGTTAACCCTTTTCGCAGCAGGTCCATATCCAGCAGATCCATACGAGGTGCAGTAGGGGTTACTCTTCTCATTGCCTCATGCAGGGAAGCTACTGTAATTGTTCCTGCTAATCCTCCGGCCAACGCAGATGAAACTTTCATAGTAAAATAATTATTGGTTGTTAAATCAGTTTAATTCCCTGAAAAAGTTATACCACGTTGCCTGCCATTAACAGGATCCCTTGCAAATCAAATGTTTCATTCTTTAGTGAGTATCAATATCAACAAATTGCCATGGACAGGCGGTCCTTCCGGGGTCTGTTTTAATTGTTTTTTCGACAAAAAATATCGAAACGGGCAAAACCCGCGTTTGTTTATTATAGGATCAAAGGCCTGGCGTAAGTCGGGCCTTTGTAGTATCTTTAAAGCAATACAAATCCTACGGGTTGCCAATGACAACGTTTAGTTTCAATCCGGTTACACCACATCCGTTATTACAGCCATTTATTGCGAAAATGTGGGTGTTTGAAAGCTCCGGACGTTTGCCTGCGCTGGATAGAAAACTGATTGTCCCCAACGCCAATTTCAAACTCGCCTTTACCAGCCGCAACGGGTTGGTGGCCCGGGTAGAAGACAAGACCTTCACTCAACAAGAAAATGAGTTGTCATTTACCGGTTTGGTTGATTCGGCCGTTATGCTCGATCCGAAAGAGGACGTACAAACAGCTACCATAGTGGTTGAATTCAACCCGCTCGGCGCCTACCGCTTTTTTCAATTGCCCTACACGGAAGTCAAAAATAAAATTGTTGGAATGACCGATCTGTTGGGCAAACAGGTATCGGTACTGCAACAGCAAATGGGAGAGGAGCGTTCGGTAAAAAAGAAATTGCAGTTGCTGCAAAGCTTTCTGCTTAAACGGTTGGAAAACGCTACACCCGATCTCATATACGATTTTTGTATTAACCGGATCTTTGAGAACAAAGGGTTAATCACCGTAGCGCAACTCGAAAAAGAAACCGGCTACAGCGCGCGTTGGTTGCATAAAAAGTTTACAGCCAATTTGGGCACGGGGGCGAAAAACCTGGCCGAAATAATCCGGTTCAAACAATTTTACCAGGCTTATTCAACCGGCGCCGATCTCTTCCATTTAAAAGAATACATGTACGAATATTACTACGACCAGTCTCATTTTCTAAGGGCCTTTAAACGATTTACCGGTTCCACCCCAACCGATCTTCAAAACAGCATTAACGAACTCGCTACCAGGCATTACACCAGTTGATAAGTTGAGTTCCGATTCGTACAATACGCGCGTTTCCTGCCGCGCTAGCTTTGCTGTTATAAATCAAATACAATGACAAACGATTTTAACAGCAGCATTTCTGCAAAGATCAGCGCATCAGAAGCTATTAAAAAGATCAGCAATGTAACCGGCTGGTGGGGTGTTACCCTTACCGGAAACACCGAAAAACAACATGACACCTTTCAGATAACAATGGGTGGCGATTCTTTCTTCGACATGACCGTAACTGAACTGGTGCCTGCTAAAAGGGTGGTTTGGTTAATTACCGATTGTAATATGCCCTGGTTTAATGATAAAAAGGAATGGGCCAACACCCGGTTGATCTTTGATCTCAACGAAAATAACGGCGAAACAGATCTGACATTCATCCATGAAGGTCTTACGCCTGATGTGGAGTGTTATAAAGATTGTGAACAGGGCTGGACGCACTGGATCAAAACAAGTCTGCATTCGTACCTTACTACAGGCCAGGGTGTTTTTAGAAAGCCTACGAGGTAGTTGACCAGTTAATCAGTTAACCAGTTGATACCTCTTACTTTTTGCCCCCTGCCTTGCTTTTCAATGAAGACGCCCTGATAATGAGATCAGCCCGTAACGTAATGGAGTTGGTGCTGTAGAGATTGCTGAGGCCTTTGAGGTGGTTGATAAGATTGGTGACGGCGGTGTTGCCCATTATTTCGCCCGAATAGTCAACCGTGGTAAGGTTGGGTTCAATGACCTTGCTGATAGGATCGTTGTTGAAGCCTGCGAACGCCACATCTTCAGGGATGCGAAGGCCGGCCGCTTTCAATGCCATCATGCAATACACAGCGGACGTATCATTGGCGCAAAAGACGGCATCCGGCCGTTTTGCCGCTGGCAGATTGAGCATATAATCAGCGGCTTCCGTTCCGTCTTTTTCTGACAGCGCACTTACTAAATGCAATTTCTCCTGGAAGGGAAGGTCGCGGTCTTTAAGCGCCTGCCGGTAACCATCGAAACGGTCTTTATACACGTTTCTGAGCAGGTTGCCGCCCAGATGCATAATACGGCGGCACCCCTGTTCTACCAGGTGACTGGTGATGTTGTAAGCAGCCTCGTAGTTGTTGATGACAACCGAAATGCTGGACGTATGGGGTTGAACGCGGTCGAAGAACACCACCGGGATATTGCGCTTGAAAAAAGGCTCCAGGTGATTGAGGTTGGGGGTGTCATAAGCCAGCGAGATCAACAGCCCATCCACCCGTTTGTTGAACATGGTTTCGGCATTCAGTTTTTCGTTTTCCGCCTCTTCCAGTGATTGGGCAATGATGAGATTATACCCATGCTTATTGGCAGCTTTTTCCATGCCCGCCAGTACCGACGACATGAAATGGCTGTTAAGCCGCGGCACCAGTACCCCCAGCGTATGCGTGCTTTTGCTTCGCAGGCTGCTGGCAAAGGTGTTGCTCTGGTAACCCAGTTTCCGGGCCGCCTCCGCAATCTTCTTTCGGGTATTCTTGCTTACAGCAGGATTATTGTTCAGGCCTCTGCTGACTGTCGCTGCAGAAATTTTCAGGTGCCTGGCTATGTCGTATATCGTTACATCCCGGTTTTCGGCCATTGTAACTGTATGATGTTTATCAAAGAAACCGAGCTTTTTTTGAATAAAAAAATGGAATCCTCCGGGGATGTATAGAAAAATATGATATATAGCCGTTTAAAGGGATAAAAAAGGGTCTTTTTTGGGAGTTGATCCCTATCCCAAACAGTTTATGAAAAAACTCCCGGTCCTTTCTCGTCCCGCTATTGCTATGAACAGTTCCGTTACAGCAAGCCAAACTTCAGCAGCAATTACAACAAAAATATTTATTAGATACCAGGCTACATTCTTCCATCAGCGGTGTACTGCTTAAAAGAGAGGCAGAGGTTGGAGAAATTGTTAACGTAGTGGTGCCTTTATTCACAGTAG
>JAJKIL010000412.1 GCA_021154515.1 Niastella sp.
AAGCGATAGAAAAAGCTATTGCAGCGCTTCCGGAGAAAACAAGACAGGTTTTTCGCCTCAGCCGTTTCGATCATTTATCTATTCGTGAAATAGCGGCCAGCCTGAACATTTCTGAAAAAGCCGTTGAATACCATATTACCCAATCGCTCAAGATCATGCGGCTGTACCTGAAAGATTATCTTGATATCGCATGGTAGCAGAACAACCCCAATTTTTTCTAATTGCCTTTAGGGTATCTCTCAACTTGCCTGTCTATAACAAAACGGTTCAATAAACCGCATAAACCTAATCTCGATGGATCGCACAGCATTCAGGGAATTGTTAATACGTTATAGTAATAACACTGCCACTGCAGAAGAAAAGGCTTTGATCGATCATTGGTATGAGTTGTTATATAATAATAAGCTACCGGCCCTTAAGCAAAGTGAACTGGATAACATAGAGCAAGAAATGTGGGCGCATATTGAAAAAGCAGGCAACCTGTCGGGGCCTTTTACTGTATATCGTTCTATAAAAAGGAAACGCCTGTATTATTTCGCTGCAGCAGCGGTTATTATTGGCCTGGTAATCAGCGGCTGGCTGGTATTCTTCCATTCTGCCAAAACATTTTCCTATGAAATAAGCCGAAGACAAAACAAGTTATCAGAAAGTGTTAATGCCACTACTACCCCTCAACGAATAGACCTGGAAGATGGCAGTTATATATTATTGAAACCTGCCTCAAAGATTGCCTATGCACAGCATTTCGGCGCCAATAAACGGGAAGTGTACCTGGAAGGGGAAGCTTTTTTTCAGGTGGCTAAAGATGCTACCCGGCCATTTTATGTATACACCAATGAACTGGTAACAAAAGTGTTGGGCACCAGCTTTGATGTACGGGCATTTTCACACGACGATACCATCCAGGTGATGGTGCATACGGGAAAAGTAACAGTATATAAACGAAAGAATGGAGCAACCGAACAGGAACTGGCCAAAGCCAATGCCACTATTATTACGCCCAATCAGCAGATATTATTCAACCGGCAACTGGCCAGCTTTACCAGGTCTGTCACTATACAACCGCAGGTGATCAATACGGCTGATAATACGGACAGCAAACAATTTGTTTTTACCGATACCCCGGCATCTGAGGTGCTGATGATGCTTCAAAGATCATATGGCATACCCATTATTTTTGATGAAGAGTTGATGAGCCATTGTTCATTCACCGGCGCCTTTACCAATGAAAGTTTTTTTGAACGCATCAGCCTCGTTTGTAAGGCTATTGAAGCTACCTATGAACAGGCTGACGGACAGGTGATCGTCACCGGCAGTAATTGTGAAAAAATTAACCGTTTAACCAAAATACATGACAAATGAGAAAAGCCATCCTAATCAATGTAATAAAGTATTTCGCCGGACAGTTGCTGTTGGCGGCGCTTTTTGCCGTTACCCTGTATGCAGCACCTGTTGGTACCCGAAATGTACTGGACCGCGAAGTAACACTGAACATCAAAGAAAAAAAGCTGGAGTATGTATTGATTAGAATAGAGGAGCAAACAAAGGTGACTTTTGTGTTCAGCCCGAAACTGATACAAAGCGACCGCCTGGTCACCATCAGTAAATCAAAGGAAAGATTATCGGTGGTATTGAATGAACTGGCCAGCTACCTGCATCTTGACTATGAAGTGGCAGGCGATAAAGTGATCCTGAAACGGCAGCTTTCAGCTAAGGCCGGCCTAGAGACGGATAATAGCACGCCGGAAATAGCGGCCATTCCCATTACCGGTAAAATAACCAGTTCAAAAGGGGAGCCTTTATCGGGCGTGAGCGTTGTTGTAAGGGGCAAGTCTGGCGGCACCTCCACTAACGCCAATGGTGTTTTTACCATTAATGCTGAAGCAGGCGATGTGCTTGTTATTACTAATATCGGTTATAAAACGCAGGAAATAACAGTAGGCAGTGAGCATGAGTTGACTATAAGCCTGGAAGACGCAGTGGCTGAATTAACCACTGTAGTAGTAGGTTCCCGTTCCTTACGGCCAAGAACAAATGCGGAATCGCCGGTACCGGTTGATGTTATTTCTTCCAAAGACCTGCTTGGGACAGGGCAAATAGAACCTGCCCAACAGATCCAGTACACTGCACCCAGTTTTGTTTCGAACCGGCAAACCATTGCCGATGGCACCGATCATATTGACCCGGCCAGCTTACGTGGTTTGGGCCCCGACCAGGTGCTGGTGCTGGTGAACGGCAAACGCCGCTATAACACTGCCCTGGTCAATATTAATGGTACAGTAGGTAAGGGGTCTGTGGGCACCGACCTGAACGCCATTCCGACCAGCAGTATCGACCGGATAGAAGTATTGCGGGATGGCGCCGCCTCGCAATACGGTTCTGACGCAATTGCCGGCGTTATAAACATAGTATTGAAGAAGAAAACCGGCACCCAGGTTTTTGCGCATGCCGGGCAGCAATATGCCGGTGATGGCGCCAATTTGCAATTAGGCATAAACGAAGGTTTTAAGTTGGGCAAAAAAGGCGGCGTACTGAACCTTACCGGTGAAATACGCCATCGCCAACCCACCAACCGCGCCGGTGACTACCTGGGCACGGTATACACGGCCAATGCTACACAGGACGAGGCATTGATCGCGCAAAACGGAGGTTGGGACCGTAAGAACAATATGTTCATCGGAAATTCAAAACAATTGAATGCATATGGCGAAGCCAACCTGGAAGTGCCCATTTCAAATAAGAGTAAATTCTATGCAATGGGTATGTACAGTTACCGCAAGGGAAAAGCAGCCGGCTTTTACCGGTACCCGAAACAAACCTCGCAGGTAGTGGCGCAATTTTATCCCCGTGGTTTTCTGCCATATATTGAATCGGAGATCAACGACCGGTCGCTTATGGCCGGTATTAAAGGTAAAACCGCCAGCGCCTGGAACTGGGATGTAAGCAGCACATATGGCGGTAACCAGTTCCGGTTTGATGTAACCAATTCAAACAATGCCAGCATGGGTACTGCTTCACCCACTTCCTTTTATTGCGGCAAACTGGCTTTTCAACAAAGCACTACCAATGTCGACTTCTCAAAAGATTTTGGTTCCCATCTTCATCTGCCGTCGTTTAACGTAGCCCTTGGTGCAGAAATGCGTATTGACATGTTCAAGATAACACCGGGACAGGAAGAGTCGTGGAAGAACTATGATCCCAATGGAGGTAAAGCTGGCGGCGCCCAGGTATACCCGGGGTATCAGCCAGCCAATGCAGTAGATGAAAACCGCAGTGTGTTCAGCGGCTATGTGGATGTAGAATCGGACATTACCGAAAAGTTCCTGGTAGACGTTGCCGGCCGCTTCGAACATTACAGCGATTTTGGTAATGCGTTAGCCGGTAAACTGGCGTTGCGGTATAAGCTACTCGACGCATTATCTATCCGGGGCGCCATCAGCAATGGGTTCAGAGCGCCTTCTATTCACCAGTATTTCTTTAACAATACCAGCACCCAGTTTCAGTTGATAAACGGAACGCTGTCGCCCAGTAATACGTTAACGGTTCGTAACAGCGATCCTATTGCCAAAGCGCTGGGTATTCCTGATCTGAAAGAAGAAACATCGGTTAACTACAGTCTGGGTATCACTGCCAAACCAGGCCGCAATACCTCCCTTACAATTGATGCCTATCGCATAGATATCAAGAACCGCATTTTACTGGCAGGTCCATTTAAAAGAACGGCAGCCGGTACTTCTATCGTTGACCAGGTATTGAACAACGCGGGTATTGGCACCGATGTGCAGGTGGTGCAGGCGTTCAGCAACTTCGTAGACACAAAAACCCAGGGCATTGACATTATTTTTTCCGTGAGTCCGCAGTTAAATACAGGCAACCTCGACATCACGCTGGCGGCTAACTTCAACGAAACCAAGATTAAAAAAGTAAAAGGCACCGAAAAGATCCCCGCGAAGCCCGATTCGGTAGGCAATTACTTTTATTTTGACCGGGCCGAACAATCGCGCGTAGAAAAGGCCAACCCGAAAAATAAAGCATCACTGTCGGCCAATTACCAGTATAAAAAAATAGGCATGATGGCGCGGGCAACCCGCTTTGGTAAAGTATCGTCGTGGAATGCCGATCCCCGGCTCGATGAAACCTATGACCCGAAAATTGTAACCGATGCCAGCATCAGTTACAGCATACTGCCACAGGTGCGCGTAACCATTGGTGCTAATAATTTATTTGATGTATATCCAGATAAACTAAAATGGTTCCAGGATGGTAATGGCGACAAATCGAACATTTACTATGGCAATACCTCCGACGGACGTTTTCAATACAGCCGTAACGCAACCCAGTTTGGAATGAACGGCGGGTATTATTACATCAGTCTTTCGGCGAACTTTTAAACCTGTCTGAACCGGGGATTGGTGAAATGATTGAGATTTATGGGATATGGATGCTTATGCTATCCAGGGTGGGTCGTTCGCTTGCTGTCGGACGACCCACCTTTTTTATTACCATAATTGATTAACTTGCCTTTCTTATAGTTTTTGTATGATCGTTGTTATTCAATGTAAAGACCAGGTTGGATTAGTGGCAGGCATTACGGGCGTGCTGGCAAAAGAACAATTGAACATTGTTTCGCTGCGCGAACACGTTGATAAGATCGAGAACCGTTTTTTTATCAGGGTGCATTTAGAGCAGGACACCGACTCGCAAGCGCTTGAAGAAAAGCTAAACCAGGTGTTGCCGGCAGATGCGATGATAACCGTGAACCCTTTACCTGAGAAAAAAATAGTGGTGATGGTGACCAAAGAATACCATTGCCTGGGCGACATTCTTATCCGTAATTATTTCAAAACCCTGGGCGCCCAGGTGCAGTGCGTAATCGGGAACCACGATACCCTCCAGAATATCTGTCAGCGGTTTGATATTCCCTTTTACCTGGTATCGCACGAGCAAAAAGATAAGGAGGCTTTTGAAGCGCAGGTAAGCAGTCTGATCGATAAGTATTCACCTGATTATATTGTGCTGGCCAAGTTCATGCGCATTTTATCACCGGGTTTTGTGGCGAAGTATACCGGCAGCATCATCAATATACACCATTCCTTTTTGCCGGCCTTTGTAGGCGCCAATCCTTACCGGCAGGCGTTTGAGCGCGGGGTGAAATTAATTGGGGCAACTGCGCATTTTGTTACCAACGAGCTCGATGAAGGGCCTATTATCGCGCAACAGATCATTCCTGTAACGCATTCCCATACGGCCGCTGATATGATGAAGGCGGGAAAAGAAATTGAGACCGCGGTACTGGCGAAGGCGTTGCATCTTGTTTTTGAAGATAGAATTCTTGTATATAAGAATAAGACGGTGGTGTTTGAGTAGAATGACGAAAATAAGTAAAAGAAGTTAACAGGTTAACGAGTTGACAAGGCCTGTTCGCGGCCACGGGTTTTTCTCCTTGTTAACTTTTCAACTTGTTAACTCATCAACTATCAGGAAACTTAATCTCATTTCATTAACTGCTTATCGAATCCCATCGCCACTAACTTCTCATAAGCTTTCCAAACATCACCGGGTATCTCCTGGTAGATCTGGAAACCTTTTTCGGGATAGAATTTTATCCGCTGCAGATCGCCCACCATCATATTGATAAGCTTTTCAACGGAAATATCGCTGGTAGGATATTCTTCAAATGAAAGCAGGGGAGAAGTGACCAGCAATTTTTTATCGGGCCATTGTTTTTTAAATGTAGCATAGCTGCGGCGTTCCATGTAAGGCTTCTGCACTACTATAAAACTATCCAGGTTCAGGTTTTTCTCCTGCAGCAATTGTTGCGTGAACTGAATATTCTCGCCCGTATTGGTGCTTTTATTCTCAATAAAAATGGCTTCGCGCGGCACGCCCCTGTCGAGGGCGATGTTGGCAAACAGTTCGGCTTCTGTTTCCGCCCACATGTCTTTGGTTAATTTTCCCAATCCCCCGGAGAAGATGATGATGGGAGCATATCCCTGCAGGTAAATATCAGCGCCCCGTTCGGCTGTACGGGTGTCTATATTGCCCAGCACCAGGATACAATCAGATTGTTCCAGGGTATGGTGCAGCTGATGATAATTCCATAATATTTTAGCGAGCCCTGTGGCTTCCTGGTTTATCATTATTTTGTACGGTTAGGTGATGGTCCCTGCCAATAAGCAATAAATCTGCCAATATCCTGAACTATGAACCCTTAGCTCGAACAGCCTCATGTTTGTTCAGTTTGTGCAATTCAAGCACGGTGCCATTGGCCGTTTCATAATACATGGGAATGAATTTGCGGTTGAATTGTATTTCATGATAAGTGTAGGAGGTGCGTTGCTGTACAGTATTACCGTATACGTCATTAAAACCACGTATAAGTACATAGATCTCCATGTCATTTGCAGCCAGGTCTTCGCCGGTAAAGCCGGCCAGCGGGCTTTGGTCGTCGATGGGATGCACCACTGTCCAGTTCATAGGCATGCTTTCAATTTTACTACGTTCCAGGGGCAGGGTATAATACCGGTATTTAGCCTCCTCACCGTTTTCACTGACCGTCATAGCCAGGTTTACCTGTACATTTACATCGGAGAGCGCATGGTTTTGTTTGTAACATACAAACCGGAACATCAACGCAGTTTTATCTTTGAACGGAGCAATTAAAGCATGTTCGCTGAATTTCACGTGCGCACGCGGACGGGCAAATCGACCGTAAATAAGACCGGTTGCCAGGGCAAATGACAAAAAGCCGCTCATGGCTTCCACCGCCGCCACCAGGTTGGCCAGATCGCCTACCGGGTTCACCCTTCCATATCCTACTGTGGTAAAAGTTTCTGTACTGAAAAAATACAATTCCTTGAAAATTTTACCGGGTGTATTGGAGATAAAACCGGTGAACTGGTCAGCGCCTATCAACCAATAAATGCCGGTATAAACCAGGTTGATGCTGAAGAAGAAACTTACAATGATACAAATGAATTGCCAAAGAGGCAGGTTGATCATAGTATAGAAAATACTAAAGCGGTCCCAGAAAGGCCCTTTTTTGTGCAGGTTGAAGGTTCCATCCTTGTTTATAAAGCGGCTGCCATTTATTATCCCGGTGTTACTAAAACCGGTGTCGTCGTTTAATTTAGATACTGGATTCACTTGATTGGTTAAAGACATCTTGTAGGTATTTACCCTGCAAATGTAAATACCTAGTTCCATTTATTGCTTGTCCTGTTCCAGGTAGTAATGCCTATTTTAAACTGAACCGGGTTACTGAACTTATTGGCGGCTGAACCCACCACATATATGCCCAGTTTAAATTTACTGTTTGCACTAAATGGCCATTTGAAAACCCGCTCGATACCCGCAAAGGTCTCTATATAGCGCAATGACCGTTCCGGCGCTATCAAAAAGCCGCCCCCTGCCACTTCGCGCAACTGTAATTTCTTCAACAAGGGGATCTTATTGAGGAGGGCGCCGTTAAACTGATGCAGGTAATGCCCCTGGTAAAACCGTTTGAACACGGGAAAAGT
This sequence comes from Niastella sp., assembly GCA_021154515.1. Lineage (GTDB taxonomy): Bacteria > Bacteroidota > Bacteroidia > Chitinophagales > Chitinophagaceae > Niastella. The sequence goes on from JAJKIL010000412.1 coordinate 7,521, forward strand.
AGAGTCCAGCGATTGAAACGCTTCCTGTGGGTTCATAAAAAGAAAAGGATCGCCCCGGCGCTGAAATTTATAATCAACCAGCCGCAGGTCTTTTGTATTGTAGAAACTGCCCGTACGTATGCTGTAGTTCGAGATGCCCACCAGGCCCAATTTTAATTCCTGTTCAATACCAAACTCCAGGTAATCGAAATTTACCTTGCTATTCATAAGCCCGGGAATGCCTTTGCGCATGGAAACATAAAAGGTGGGCCAGGCAGAACCCAGGATGATCTTTTCCCGCGGTTCCCTGATATACCGTTGCCGCGGCGTATAGGCCAGCCTGATCTTTCCATAGGTGGCATTGTAAGGTTCAAAATCAACGGGCTTGTTATTGGCAAGCGCGTCGATATTGCCAAACAAACTATCTACCTGCGCATTGGTTTTGTAATCACTCACCGAGCGGCGGAAGGCAAATTCAAGGTCGGTATACAGGAATAAGCCATTCAACAGCTCCACTTCATGGCCAATACCCAATGCATTATCAAGGTACACATTGCTGCGTTTGATCTGGTTGATCCAGGCATCGCCCTGGAAAATTAACTGGAATTGCCGTCCTGCACTCACTTTCAGCATGCCGCGGTTAAAGGGATTATATAAATATTTTACCGACAGGCTGCCATTGATATCGTGGTTGCGAATGCCATAGCTGAGATTGGGGTCTATCCAAATGCCTTTGCGGTTAGGAAATCGTTTACTATAAAATAACATGGCCACAATACGGGTGCCACCAAATTGTAAAGGCTGGTACAAGCCGGGCAGGGGTGGTAACGACCAATGCCGTTCCTTTTCATGATCATTAAACTCCTGACCGCTCCAGAACCATTTTTTCCAGGTTAGTTTGTTGATTACCCTGTCTAATGAATCAAGGTATTCTTTGGTATGCACGGCGCGGTAAATGCTGTCTTTATAATGAATAAAGCGAACTTCTTTTTCTGTCAGGGGTTCTGTTCTGTTGGCCTGCCAGAAGCTGCTGTCTTTTTCATAAGCCTCCTGTGCGGTGGCGCTTACCTCCACGCCAAAATGTTTTTTATCGAACTGTTTATGTAATTCAAAATCCTTATAGGTAGCAATGGTAATGCCCGATTTTTTGGCTTTATTGCTTTTTGAATAATAGGTGAACTGTTGGCGGGTGATCATCCAGGCGGTATCATTAACCAACTCATACTGCTGTTCTACTTCAAAAAAATCATATTCGGGTAAATGATATTTGGGAAATTTCAATTGTGTATGTGTTATTACCCATAAACTATCGGCAATGGTTATTTCTCCTTCTACCGTAGCATTGCTTACCTGGCGCGGCTTTACACTGATGACAAATAATTTCCGGGCGCCCTGGTGTTCGGTTCTTACCAGTCTGAACCGGTACGCCAGCAATCCGCTGTAACTGATGGGCGAGAGAAAAGGCGTTTCTGATAGCGCCCGTGTTTTAATGAGGCTGTTATAGAAGTCGAAATCGCCCTGTGTGGTTGACAAATAAAACAATCCATCTGTATTGCCCCGGCGGGTTACGCCCAGCCGTTCTTCTTTACTGTTCTGTGAAGACCGATCGAGCTGCAAAACAATTTCGGCCATCGCCATTCTGTCCAGTTCCGGGTGGGGCTTGTCTGCATTGATAACAGGTATGGTATCATTTCTAACGGGCTTTTTCTTTCCCTTTATTTTTAATGAATCTTCCTGAACGGCTTTGATATATACCATGCAGGAATAAGGCCCGGCGGCCGATTGAATGGAATCTTTACGATGGATCACATTACGGATGATCTCTTCTGACCGGTCGCGCGATTTTCCTTTCACCACTACTTCAGAAAGTCCTTTGGAGTCATCCACCTCCATGATAATGTTTTGTAAATAGTCGGCTTTTTGAATAATGATGGTGAGCACCTGGCTTTTGTATCCGATCATACTAATCACCAGGTCGTACTTGCCGGGGTCAAGCTGCAGTTCATAAGTACCGTCATCTTTAGTGACCACGCCATGTTTCCATTCCTTTACCTGAACGGAAGCAAAAGCCAACGGTTCCAACCGGGTGTTTGTTATTTTTCCATGAACTTTATACGATTGCCCTAAAGTGTAGGAAGATGTGAGCGCAATAAGAAAAAGCAATAGTATAGTTCGGTTCATGCAAGAGTTAGGGTTATACATTTAAAGTACACCGATATTGCATGAGAATAAAGTCAGCTTGTTTACTTTAAACTGACTTTAACACTTTAGAGTTTTAGTTCATAGGTTATTAAGTTATTAGATTTTGTAAGTTTTTTGAACTTAATAACTTATGAACCTACGAACCTAATAACCGGAACACATGAGTCAGATAATCACTTTACCTTATCCAAAGCCATCTTAGCAGCTAATCCCGTAAGTACGCTTGCCATAAACCATTTTTGTACGCGGATCCATTTGGGATTGGCTGAAAACCACCTGGCCATTTTGGCTGCCACCAGCACAATGATGAAGTTAATGGTAAAGCTGACCATGATCTGCACAATGCCCAACGTTAAACTTTGCATGAACACGGAGCCGTAAGCGGGTTTTATAAATTGAGGGAAGAAGGATAAATAGAAGACAGCTACTTTGGGATTGAGCACATTGGTCAAAAAGCCCATGCGGAATAGTTTGCCGGGTTTGTCGGGTTTAAGATCGGTGCGCGGCTCAAATACATTTTTACTGCCTGGTTTTATTGCCTGCCAGGCCAGGTACAACAGGTATATTACCCCGGCGGTTTTTAAAACAGTATACGCATAGGGTATAGTAAAAAGCACGGCGGTTAAGCTAAACGACACCATCAGAATATGAAACAGGAATCCACAAATAACGCCCGATAAAGAAATAAGTCCGGCCTTGCGTCCCTGGGTAATGGAACGTGAAATAAGATAGATCATATTCGGGCCCGGACTGATTACCAGTCCGAAAGCAGCCAGCGCAAAAAGCAGGAGGTCGGTAACAGGGATCATGTTGTTGTGATTTGCAACAAATGTATCCTTTTAAGGCAATGTCTATATAGACCAATTGAGTACATTCCGGGTAGACCAATTGCATCGCAACCGTGAAACGGCAAACCGCGTCGCGGCAAAGGAACTGCTGAATGGAAAGGCACTTTCTTATCACCAGGTTCACCTGTTAACTTGTTAACTCGTCAACTAGTCAACCGGGATCCCGTATTTCTTAGCCTGTGTTCTAATAAATTGATCAGCTTCCGAACTCCCATCCGCACACACCAGGTCCATTTTCTTCCCAAACTTTTGAACCAGTGCAGGGTTATTGATCAGTTCAAGCGGTCCCTGTTCCGTTTGCACATTAATGGTAGGCAAACAGGAAGAATCGCCAAATGCAGTCACTTCATTGGCTTTTGTAATAAATGAACCGCCCATACCGCCATGCGAAGTATAGAAGAAACGTTCCTCCGCATGGTCAACACCAATATATTTAAGCGAAGTATTACCAAAATAAGTGCGTGATCTCACATCAGGGTGACGACGTGCATGTGCCACGAATTTCACATTCTCTACATTCATGCCATCCAAACAACCTTCGCGGTCAACAGAATCATACAAACCCATAAAATACACCCGCACGAGCGGACTCAACATTCTGGCCAACGCAGTGGTGGCCAAACCACCCCGGCTGTGACCGATCAATACCACGCGTACATCATCGGTAGTAAGCGGCTGGTGCGCCAGCATATTCTGGGTTACCTGTACAGGTTTACGATAAGAAACCGAATACCCGCGGCCGGCCATATATTCCTGCGTGGTGCGTTCCTGGTTCTGCATGCAACTGTTCACATCAAACATCTCCAGCGGTTTGATGGCCTGACTTTTAATAGCGGGGAAAAGAGAACCGATACGTTGATAAATAAAATCCAGCGCTTCCTGCAGAATAGGTTCTGTATCGCTGCCGGTAACTACATTGGATGGACCATTATACCAGCGCCGGTCTATGTCCATAGCGCCATAATGAACATCGCGGATAAACTTGTAGGTACTGCTGTTGCTTCCATCTTTATACATCCATTCACGGGAGCCCGTGCCGTCGATACCAACTACGATATATTTATTATTCATGAAAAAGGTTTGATTAATGGTAACTGGGTATTCTGTAAAACAGGTGGTGACGTGACCAACAAGGTTATAACGTCAACCCCTGATTGGCAACAAATTTTACACCAATTTCAGAAATTTATTCTAATTTAAACATCTGAATATTCAACCGGCACGTAAATTGGTTATAAATATTTATGCATTGAATATTTTTTTGTCCTAATTTCGTTTTGCTGCACTGAGAGCATGATCAAGACATTCCCCTTTTGACACGCTTCCCTGGTTGCGTTGACTCGTATACCCAATACATTAACTTTTAAGATCATGCGGCTGAAGTATTATACCTTACCATTGGATCCCGACTTGCTGATGCAAAAGAAAGAGCATCCTGGTTGTTCCTTAAAACAATCTGTAGGCCATCACCTGCACCTTATTATTACCACAGCTTTTGGTGAAATGCAAAGTGATGTTGACTTTGGCAATTCCATCTGGGACCATGATTTTGATAATCTTACTGCCCGCACCCGGCAACAGGAATGGATGAAAGAATCCCTGTTACAGGCCATTCGCAAACATGAAAAAAGACTGGATGCCATTAAAGTAGATGTATTGGTTAAACAGGAAGAAGTAAACGCACTTTCTACAGAACGACGCGTTAAAAAACGCCTCGATATTAATATTTCCGCCCGACTCACGGCTACAAGCGAAGACATTACTTTCCGCGACAGCTTTTTTGTGAGCCCGTTATCATATAGTTAATTGTTGATACAGGCCCTGATCATTAGCACCCTGGTTATACACAATAGCCAGTAACATATTTATTATACACAATGGAAAATCGGGAACAAATAAAGAACCGGATGATGAAAACGGCTGCGCGCCTGTGGGGCTATCCGGAAGATGAAACCGAATCATCTTTCGACCCGCTGGTGAATGTGCTGTTCTCCGCTACTGCATTGGAACTGGAAAAGATCTCGAATGAGATCCATGCTTCGCGTGCCCGTTTGCTCGAACGCATGGTGCAGCTGTTGTCACCGGAAGTATTATGTGGTCCGTTGCCGGCGCATGGTATTTTAAGCGCAAGATCAATTGATGAAGTAGCCTGGCTGAAAGGAAATGATCAATTCTACAGCTCACAAAAAAGAGGCGGTAATTATGAAGATGAATCAGGCGCCACCGGTTACAAAGATTTTTTCTTTACCCCAACAGGCAGCTTTCAATTAAATACCGCCACCGTTACTTACCTCGCAACCGGTCACCAGTTGTTCCGGTACCGGGAAAAGATCTCAAAAGAAGTGATCACG
>JAJKIL010000413.1 GCA_021154515.1 Niastella sp.
CTATTATGACGAAGTTACTGTACCGTTTATTCTTCGACTGATACCAGGAAGTAAAGCGGTAATTATTATGATTGGTGTTTTGATTTTGATAAAAACCGGGTGAGTTAATAAGCCGGTATTCAAACGCCATATTCCAGTTGGGCTTCAGGTTCTGCGTGTGCATGAGGCGGATGAGCTGCTCCGACTTGGCTCCCAACAGGTAATTCAATTCTGCATAAGGACGGGTAGTATTGTAAAATCTGGCGTCTTCTACTGTTAAATTATAATCGTCGAAGGAATGAAAGCCATAGTCCCAACCTGATTTCATTTGCGGTTCAAACAACAGGCTGCGGGCGGCGTTACCTAAATTGCCCAGGGTAACATGGTACCAGGGTATTCCTATCTTTTTGGCAAAATCGTACAGGGTGGAGTCAAAGCCTACCATCCGGCTTGTATCGAGATAACGGAAGTGGATAGTGATCGAATCTTCCAAACCGGTACGGTGACCAATGGAATCACTGCCACCCGATCCCATGCTCATACAGCTAAACCTACCCTTTGCCTGGTTAAAAATACCACTCTGCGCTTTTGTAGTAGTTACAAAGCAGGTAAACATGAATATGGTGCCCAGGAATATATACCAGATCCTTAACAAGTATGAACGATTATTAAACAAGGCGACAAATTAATAATTAAAAAACCGTTACCGGTTATAAGAAAGTTAATTGTGCTGACTAAAGCGAAGCTGTAAGCATGCCGACGCTGTCGGCATATTATAATTCAGCTACCAGTTGTTTAAAGATAGCAGTAAGCTTTGGTTCTGCTTCTTTGGCAGCCTGTAACACTTCTTCATGTGTTATTATATTATCTTCTTCCCGTATACCTATATCGGTAATAACACTGGCAGCAAATACAGGCAGCCCCATATGCACGGCAATGATCACTTCCTGCACGGTGCTCATCCCTACGGCATCGCCACCCAGGCGGTGAATAAGTTTATATTCGGCCCTTGTTTCAAATGTTGGACCAGTAACGCCGTAATAAATGCCTTCCTGTACCTTAATGTTTAGGTCGGAAGCAATTTTTTTGGCTTTTTTTATGATCTCCTTGGTATAGGGTTCGCTCATATCCGGGAACCGGGGGCCCAGCTCTCCATAGTTCTTCCCCAACAAAGGATTTACGATCCCAAAACTGATGTGATCAGTGATGATCATCAGATCGCCTACTTTAAATCCAGGGTTTACTCCACCCGCCGCATTGGACAATAGTAAATGTCCGATACCCAGTTGTTTCATTACCCTGATTGGGTAGGCAACCGCATCTGGGGTATACCCTTCATAAAAGTGAAAACGGCCGGCCATTACCACTACTTTTTTACCGCTTAATTCGCCAAAGATCAGCTTGCCATGATGGCCTTCTACCGTAGAAACCGGGAAATGGGGAATTTCGTTGTATGCTATTTCTTCTTCTACTTTTATTTCCTGTGAAAAATTTCCCAACCCGCTTCCTAAAACAATACCAATCCGGGGGGTATCGGAATATCTGCTTTGTATAAAGGAAGTGGTTTCTTGTAATTGCTGAAGTAAATCGGGCATAATGATTAAATAATATTATTGGCGTGATTACTGGTTGAAAATGTGTGCAAATATAAGGAATACAGGTTACCAGTTGCCGGTCACCGGTTTCCCTGTAACTGGAGACCGGTAACCGGAACCATTGTTTTCCGGCAACGTTACCGGAAATCGTAAGCCGTTAACAGACGCCGGAGCTAACACTTAATACCTTTTTTGCTTACTTTCGCTAAAATTTTTTACGGCATGAATCTTCACGAATACCAGGCAAAGGAATTACTGAAAAAATACAATGTACCGGTGCAGGAAGGGATACCGGTTGACAGAGCCGACGCGGCCGAAGAAGCATATAAGAATTTAAAGGTTCAATTTGGCAACAACTTCGCGGTTGTTAAAGCACAAATCCATGCAGGTGGTCGCGGAAAAGGCAAAGTTCAAGGCACCGAACAACGCGGTGTGGCAGTAGGTAAAAGTGCCGAAGAAATCAAAAATATCGCTTCTAATTTGTTGGGCGGTACCCTGGTTACCATTCAAACAGGCCCTGCCGGTAAAGTGGTGAACAAAGTACTGGTAGCCCAGGACGTTTATTATCCCGGTCCTAACCCGGTAAAAGAGTTCTACTTATCAATTCTGCTCGATCGTACAAAAGGCCAGAATGTGATCATGTACAGCACTGAAGGTGGTATGGACATTGAAGAAGTAGCCCACAACACTCCGGACCGGATCTACAAAGAATGGGTACACCCCGGTGGTGGTTTGCAAGCTTTCCAGGCGCGTAAAATAGCGTTCAACCTGGGACTGAAAGGCGAAGCCTTCAAAAATTGCGTAAAATTCGTTACTAATTTATACAATGCATACGTTGGTTTAGACTGCGCTATGCTGGAAATCAACCCCTTGTTCAAAACTTCCGACGAAAAGATCATCGCTGTTGACTGTAAAATGGGTCTCGATGACAATTCACTGATGCGTCATCCCGAGCTGGAAGCCCTGCGCGATATCAGCGAAGAAGATCCTACAGAAGTTGAAGCTGGTAAATACAACCTGAACTTCGTAAAACTCGATGGTAACGTAGGTTGTATGGTAAATGGCGCCGGTTTGGCCATGGCTACCATGGATATGATTAAACTGAGCGGTGGGGAGCCTGCAAACTTCCTGGACGTAGGTGGTACTGCTAATGCTACTACTGTAGAAGCTGGTTTCCGCATCATTTTGAAAGACCCCAAAGTAAAAGCGATCCTCATCAACATCTTTGGTGGTATCGTTCGTTGCGACCGGGTTGCACAAGGTGTGATTGATGCGTATAAATCAATAGGCAACATCACTGTACCTATCATCGTTCGTTTACAAGGTACCAATGCCGAAGAAGCTAAAAAGCTGATCGAAGAAAGCGGTTTGAAAGTACAATCAGCCATTCTGTTAAGCGAAGCTGCTGCCCTGGTGGGTAAAGCGGTTGCTTAATTAGCTGTTTGCAATAATATATATGATAAGCCCCATTCATTGAGTGGGGTTTTTTCTTTTATTAGGGTGCCATTGTCGGTTCTCCGACCTGGTTAACTCGTCAACTTGTTAACTGGTCAACTGATCAACTATTCTTCCTTCATATACCGTTTCAACCACCCTATAACAAAACTAACCCGCTTATGGGTGTTTTGCAACAGCTGATCGTACACCAACGATTTAACCGATTCAGGCTTATCTTCCAGGGCGTATTTCGATCTGCCTTCTTTATCAATTACTTCAAAATGATCGATGGTGTAGCGGTAATGCCCGTTCAAAATTTCAATGCGCATAAGCAAACCCACCGGAACAAATGAAGGCGTTCCGATATCGTGCAGTTTGGCTTTTACCGTAATATAGCCTTTGCCGGTCAGTATTAAATTGGCCGGCCGTTCTACACTGGCTACAGTGTCCCAATGCACCAGGAAAGGTTGATTAAAGAATGATTTTGCCCGCGCTATAGTATGGGTGGTATTTTCAGCGAGTATTTCGCCATAATATTGAAACTGACCTGCCGTAGTACGCGGAATTTGGGCTACCGCATCAGATACCAGCAGTATGAATAAACATATAGTAACTACAGGCCGCATAATTCTTATACAAGTTAGCATATTGTATGGATTGATTAAAGCCATTCAACACAATTGTGTTTGGGATAAATTGGCTTAATGGCAACCATAGTTCTGCCTGGCAGAGATCAAAGAAAAGAGCAGACCCTCTATAAAAACAATGTCCCCGCAACGGAAGCGGGGACAATTTTTTGCGAGACGGTTTTCTGTTCTCACAGGATTGGATCAGTTTTCAAGAGGACTCTCGGATTTTTTTGGTTTTTTCAAAGGGACAATGGACTTGGTTTTTCGGACTTTGGACTTTGGATGGTTTAACACAGGAATACGGTTTGGTTTTTCGGACTTCGGACTTTGGACTTTAAACGGTTTTTCTATTGGACGTTGGACTACTTAAACTCTTTGACTATGTAAAGATCGATATATAATTTGCTTTTTCTATCTTTCAACTCCTCTTATTCACTCAACTGCTTGGTTAACTTATCTGCATCTAGGAATATACCCTTACCTCTTATGCGCACTTAAAAAAAAAAGTATCACTAACGGTTACGGGCATAAAAAAACCCACCCTTAACCAGGCGGGAAATATTGTTTGTTCATTACAATAAACCTCAGCGTTGCTGGTTTTCACAGATACAGGATTGTTATATGTTTTTCTTTTTTCGGTTTGCATTGGACGTTGGATATGCAAATGTAGCGAAATCGTTTACATTCTACAATTGCTAGGTAAATATGTAACTATTTCTTCAAATTCGGAAGTGTTTGATAAGATAAACTTAACATTATCTGCGATTATTTTATAATCATATAGGTTGAAACCTTTATGCCTCGTATATTCACAATACACCCATCTCGTACATTTACTAGCTATTATAATTCATTCATTTACCGTTTCAATTTAATACTGGTATCCATTCTATTATTCTTAAGAAAACACAGGTATTGTTGTTATTACAATTGTAGCCTGCAACCGATAAGTGTTTTCAATAACTGCCCTCAATAACCTCTTATCCTGGAACTGGTGTTGTTACGATCAACACACCGTATTTTCTGTATTTGTAAAATTTAGTAGAACTCAAATGTGGATAACCTGCATTTGGCATAGTATTTTGTCCATATAATATAAGTAACCAAATCAATAACCTGATTAATCTGTAGCAAATGAAAAATCCCATTCGACTCTTCTTCGGATTCATCTTTGTAGCCTATGTTATCATCTATAGTTTAATGGCGTTGCTGGCATAGTTTTCTTCCTCGTTACAAAGCTCACTTCCCACCCCATATATTGTATATCCTTTACGCGTAGATACTTACCCGTTGATCATTCCCATTGGTAGTAGTGCTGTTTGTTCCGATAGCCATCGGGATTCGGGATGCGTCTTGTGACATTTATCTTGCTATCTTCGTTTCATGTCACCAGTTACCATCAGAACCATTCAACCTGCCGATAATCCGGCACTGGCCATCATTATCAGAAATGCGTTAACTGAATTTGGGGCCAACAAACCTGGCACTGTTTATTACGATGCTACTACTGATGCGTTGTATGAGTTGTTCCGTGAACGGGGTAGTATTTATTATGTAGCCGAGTTAGCTGGTGAGCTTATTGGTGGCGCAGGCATTTACCCTTCGCCCGGTTTACCTGATGGTACCTGTGAGCTGGTGAAAATGTACCTCTCCCCTGCCGCCCGGGGAAAAGGCATTGGTAAAATGCTGATCGATAAAGCCCTTCAATTTGCCACGGAGGCCGGCTATCGCAACGTATATATTGAAACCATGCCTGAACTCAGAAAGGCGATGTCGGTCTATGAAAAATTCGGCTTCAGGTATTTAGATGCGCCTATGGGTAATACTGGCCACTTCGGTTGTGAGATCTGGATGCTAAAAGAGTTGTAAGTTCAAAGAACCCCGGCTCAATTTATCAAAGCTCATAAACTAAATAACTCAAGAACTTAATAAACTAATAACTTAAACTTAGAACCGAAACATTACCTTCTCAACTTGTTAACTTGTCAACTGATCAACTGGTTAACTGGTCAACTCGTTAACTGGTCAACTGATCAACTCTATCAACAAGCCTTCACTTCATATATTGGACTAAACAAATAAAGCTTTCCCGTATTTACCTCGATACACTGAAAGCGCTTGCGTAATTTCTTTCCTTTTTTAAAAATGCGGCCCTCGCCAATGTCGAACAGCTGGCCTTCGGGTAATTGTTCTACCATCACCATCCCATTATCCCGGTCAAACTTTTTCAACACCCGCATCAGCCCCTCATCGGCACAGCTGCTGGCCGGCAGGTCGTGCATCGACTGCTTAAGCGTTTGTTCAATCAGTGGCGGAAAGATCTCCTTACCCAGAAAATCTTTCAACAACAGGGCGTAACAGTCCTTCCATTCCCGCCCATGCGGCGAAACCCGGTGTTTGAATTGAATAAAGGTAACCAGGTGAGCCAGTTCATGCACCAGCGTTATCAGGAAAGCGTAGGGATTTAAATTGCCGTTTACGCTAATGCGGTGATTCTTTTCGGAAGTGGCGTGGCGGTAATCGCCCAGGATTGATTTTCGTTCGCGCGTAATAGTTAAGTGTACTTTATATTGATGCAGGTATTCAAGCACCCGTGGTACGGCTGCGGAAGGTATAAACTGACTGAGGTATTCTAAAGGCGCCTGTTGCTTAGACATTCTTTTTTTGCTTGCTCAGTTTCATCAGTATAACCACTTCAAAGATGGTATACAGTAGGTACAGGAACATACATCCGAAAATACCTGCTTTATTAACACCCTTGCCGGCTATGCTAATATAAATAAACACCGTGATTAAACAGATCATCATTTTCGAGAACACGCCCCCATATACCGCACGCACAATAGCCAATGGTTTTTGGGAACCCATCGACCGCGAAAACAAATAAAATGATACTGCTGTTGCTGCAAATAATACCACGTTACCAATGATCAGTTCATCCGTATTTACATCCCACCGGGCAAGCCGGGCCCGGCTGGTTATAAACCATGCAGTAGTAATAATGAACAA
>JAJKIL010000414.1 GCA_021154515.1 Niastella sp.
CGGGATTGGTGGTAGTACAACTATCGTAACCGGCACACATCATGGCAACAGCGCTGAGTAAACCGCCATTGCCCGGCAGGTAAATGGTTAGCCGGTCGTCCTGGTAGTTATGTCCGTTAACGAGGTAGGTATTTGTTTTCACCGGCATAAACAGGGCATCGATGGCTTTGCCGGGCATTTGCAGGCGGGTAGCAGTCATGGCCATCAACGGAAAATCCCAGCCCCAGGTGGTTTCCCATTTCCAAACTTTCAAAATAAGGTTGTAGGTATTTTTCATCACCGTTGTATCGAGCCGGTTGCAAGCGGGCAGCGAACTGTACGCGCCAAGTACGGCCGGGTGATCTGTGATGTATCTTTCATTCGTATAACAATCGGGGGTGCTTTCCGTAGCGAGGTACACGCCATTGGCCTGCGGCCATTTCGCCAGGTTCTTAATAATGTTATCCCATTTCTTTTCACGCGGCATGCCCAGGCGTTCGCGCCATTGTTGCGCCACGGTTAACGCCCATTGCCAATAGGCCAGTTCGTAGGTGGGATTGAACGTATGCACCGGATCAAAACATTCCTGTGCAGGGATCAATCCTTTGCCCAGGTTATATCTCTTATTCACCGGATCCCAGGTAGGGAACGATGCCATAAAAGCAGCAGTGCCGAATACAAGGTCTTTATATTTCTGTAAGATCTTTTTATCTTTTTTAGCGCGATACGCCAGTTCCGCCATATAGATCAAATGCGGTTCCTGCCAAATGAGAAAGGCGCCTACAGAAGAAGGAGCTTCCTTACCATCATGGTCAGTCATTTTTTGCCAGCGCAATCCTTCAAAGCCCTGGCGTTTGGCAATATCCCGGGCGCCATTGGCTACCTTGAAATACCAGTCAAGGCTTTTTTCCATTAGTTCGGGTCTTCCCCACAACGCATAATGCACGGCATGCCACCAGTGCATTTCCAGGTGTGGTTTGCCATACCAGCTGTTATAGGTGAGACCGGTTTCCTGTGGCGGAAAATCAGCCGCGCATTGGATCCTGGTAAGGTATTGTGATAATACAATTCTTCTTTCCAGTTCTTTGGCCCGCTCATTGGTGCTGCCGGATAAATCAATAGCCCCGCCAGTTGTCCAGAATTTACCCCAGGCAGTCGTACAGTTGGCTGCTGTTGCTACAAAGTCCGGCGCAGGCGCTCGCGGTTTATTTTTTGAAAAATAGAACGAAGCGCTGAATACACTGTCTGCCGTAGGCGTGGGTTGTACAACAACATCATGGGCACGACGCAGCGTTATGTTTGCAGGCTGCATGAACCCATATTGCACATAATAATTCGTAGTATCCAGGATCCGATGAATGAGTCCATCGTTTAATACGGTCTGGTGTTTGGTGCTGTCGCCATCAAAGGTGCCTGCATCTTTAAAATCACCATTGGGATACGGGAAATGCAATTTGATGGCGATGCGTTTTTCTTTCAGCAACTGAGAGCTTATTTCCACACCAATGCCATCCTGTTGCTGATGCGCATAGGTCAATACTTTTACCCATACACCATCTATTGTAAAACGGCTTTCTATAAAACCACCCCACATATCGAGGATCTGATCAACGTTTTTGATATCTTCAATGGTAGCCAGCGTTCCATCCTTTTTAGTGATCTCCAGCCCTATATTGCCTAATTGTAACCGGTGTGGATTTATGCGAAAGTAATCTACAGCTTTGCGGCTGCGTTCGGGTTCTTTTACCTGTACGCAATAAGTGATCTTTTTCCCGTTCAGGTCATATTCCTTCAATGTTTCTTCGCGCCGGTAATTTTCTGTATTGGGGAAACTGTGCCAGCCCCACTCCGATTGCGTTCCCAATGGAACCCCTTTTTCATAATAGGCTGGAAAGCTTTGTAATCCGGTTACATCTACTGTAAAAGCAAAATGTCCATTTCCAACAGACAATGACGACAACGGATCGGCTTTATCAATGTGCGGGTTATTCCTGTGCACCAGGTCATACCGGTTGATGGCCTGCGCCCTGCTGCTATGTATAAATAAACTACCGGCTATAAGTAAGATCCATTTTTTCATAATCGGAAATCGTGATATCGTGAATGGTCAATGGTCAATGGTGAATGGGGAATGCATTTTACTATTGAACAAACTGTTTCAAGTTCCTGGTTGCAGGGGAAAACAATTTCTACATTCCTTGCAACCCTGAAACCTGGAACCTGAAACCAGAAACTTTAAACCTCGAAAGCTGGACTTAAAACTAAGAAGCTATTTTAACTGCCTGACGAGCCAACAACTTCCACTGTCCTTTTTGTTTTTGCCAGATCAGTAATATATTCAGTTTTACACTCCCGGGGTTACCACCGTCATTGGTAGTGGCGGCTAAAGTGTGGCGCACTATGGCTGCATCGCCAGAGATGGCTATGGTTTGATTGGTCAGATCGATGGTTACGAAATCTGATTTACCCGTAACTATGTTATCAACAAAAGTTGCTTTGTCTTCTACCTTACCGCTGCTGTGTCCATAACTCAACTGATCGGCGGTGATGTTTTGCAAGCCGGCCTTATCGCCATCGATCATGGCCTTGCGCAAATTTTCAACGGCTGCGGTCACAGCCGCTTCTTCTTTATTTTGCGCCATGGCAACATTCATTACTCCGGTTAACACAATAAGGTAAATGAATCGTTTTATCATATAATAGTATTTGAAGGTTACTTGCAAGGTGCAATAGTTACCGGACCTAACAATCCTGAGGTTTCCGGTTGCCATTTTGCAGCGGTGAACAAACCATTGGCTCCCCGGTTCTCCGCCTCGTGTGCAGGAAAGTTGGTGTTATAGAACTTTTTCCAGGGAGTGCCTTCTTTGTCCATATCGATGATGCGATTGGTCATGCCATTGGTCACTCTTATCGTCAACTCGTTCTCTGGTTTCAATAAACTGGCAGGTACATTTACTTTGTAAACAGGTCCCAATAAGGTTCCCAGCGTTTTACCGTTGAGTATCACCTCTGCACTCCAGGCTACTTTGCCCAGGTCTATTTCATAGGCCGGTGCGGCTACTGAAGGTTTGGCAAATTCAATGCTGTATTGAGCAGTTCCTGAAAATACTTTTCCCAGTTGATCGGGGATGTCTGTCCAGGAACCTAATTTACTAATTGTAGTTGGCTTTGGTAAGTCGGGGCCGCCCATCATGAAAAACAAACGCCAGTTCCCTTTTATTTCGGCGCCTTTGCCGGCTACTGCATAATAGGTAAAGGGTTTGCCTTTAAGGGTCGTATTTGACGTTTGCAGCACACAGCTTTCACCGGGCTCCAGGTGCACATAGACTTCGAGTTTGTTATTCTTTACCCTTGTTTTCGCTACACCGTTTTCTCCCGTCATAGGATCGAACTGAATGGCGCTGGCGGCTTTTCTGCCCAGTGGCACCCATTCTGCAACGATGTTTTTTGTTTCGTTGCTGATAAAATAATAGTTACCACCGGGAATGCTTCTGCGAATGCATTTCAACCCCATCCCATACATAGGCTCAGGCAATACATTGGCGGCCTGTAATAAGGCGCTGATGTCGTTTCCTTTTATAAAGGCGCCTTTGCCGCTGGCAGCTTTTTGTGTGGCGCCATCGCCTGCAAATTTCAATGCAGCGGTTATATTGGTAAACTGTTGTTGTCTTTCTGCCAGTTGGCCATAACCGGGTACTCCGGTTGGAAAATTATTGTATACAAGAATGGTAGCGCCGTTTTTTGCCAGGTCAGCCAGCTTTTGCAAAGTGGGCAAGGGCAGGTATTTCGTATTGGCCAGCACAATGGTACGGTACAATCCGCCTGGTGTTTGCAAGCCGTTGGCGTTTGCAAATACCCGTTGTAACTGGTTGTCTGAAATAAGATCAAATGCATAGCCTTTTGCCAGCATGTCTTCCGCTACCTTGTTGAAATCGGTATTCTCAAATCCCTTCATGCCATCATAATGGTTCAACAGGTCACGACCCGGTTCTGAGTTATGATCGCTGAAAGGGAAATACAATAACACATCGTTATCGGGCCGGCCGCTTTGCAGAAACGACTGGCAACGGGTTACATAATTATTTAAGGTGCCAAAGTCTTTCCAGAACGGATGGATGGGTTGAAAATGCACGGCTGCATAAAACAACCAGCCGGGCCAGGGATCGTTGATGGGCGAATAACAAATGCCATGATACACGATGTGATTTACCCCACCTAAAAAGTATTTGTCAACCGCCGTCTTTACGTCTCCCAGGTTCGTTTTAAAATGTTCATTCAACCAGGTCGCTGCTTCTGCCGAGGCTAAAGGTTTGTTGAGAATATGGGCTGCAGATACCGCAAATTTGAAACGAAGCAATTCACTGCCTTCAGTTTCGGGAATATCCACCACGCCATAACAATCAAGGATGTTGGCAGGCGAACCGTGCGACTGGTTACGCACTACTTTTCCTTTTGCCTGCGCCCATTGGTGCCAGGGAATAGTGAATTTCTCCAGCAACAGGTCGGCAATGGTTTGCCGGTAATCGTATAATACGCGCAGACTGGTTTCGTCGCGCTCCTTTTTTAATAATTGTGGTAAGAACAGTTTAAGATCGTAGCCGCGGCGGCGTTTAAATTCATCAAAAAACCCGGGGGTATAATTGCTTTGTCCGCGCGCATCATCCACTTCATAGCTATCATTAAAGAAACCGCGCAACTGGCTCAGGTCGGCGCCCGCAAATGCGGTGTCGAAACGGCTCAGATATTTCTTCAATGCGGGCTCTGAAAAATGGTCAATGGCATTGCCTTCGGCGCCAGGTGCGGCGCGTTCCACCATTTTACCATGCCAGCCCATAAACAGGGCATATACCGTCCAGTTACCTGCCGGTGCTTTCCAGTTTAATTTACCCTTTGCATCTACCTGTGAAGTAAGGTCAACGGACTTGCCATTATCACTGTATGCCATTACCACCTGCAGGGGCAGGTTCTTTTTATATTTTAACTGGTTAATAGCCAGTCCTTGAAGATCCTTGTTGGCGTACACGGGCTCGGCCAGTTTACTAACATCAGTAACATGTTCTGTTTTCTTCAGCATGGCCAGCGTAGCGGCCCCAACAGTACCCTTTGTGGGATATAATTCTTTTTTATCGGCGATGGTATTACCAATAGCATCGAGGTAGGGTTGTTGCTCAAAAGCAATCGGTTCTTTAATGCCCGCGCCTTCGTTTACCGTCCAGGTTTTGTATACAAAATCCTTACAGGCTTCCGCATCGCCAATCAGCGGACCGCCCCCAAAGGGCCAGCCGCTGCCGGTAGCTATGTCAATTTGCAAGTTCAATCGTTTGGCTTCTGCCAACGTATAGGAGAATACCTGCATCCATTCGTGTGACAGGTAATTAATAAACTCGGGTTCATAACCAGCCACGCCATAAATAGGTGTTATTTCCAATCCGCCTAACCCCACTTGCGCGTATTGTTGCATATTTGCGGTCAGGCTTCTGTTATTTACCGCGCTGCCTGGCCACCACCAGCGGGCCCAGGGTTTGGTCACCGTATTTACGGCCGGCCATTTTATTTGGGCCTCTCCATTTATCAATGCAGCAGAACAAGCAATGGTACAGATCAGTCTTTTTATCATCTTGTTTTATAATATTTTTAATATTAAGAAAAAGCCGCAAGCGTTAAACAATAAACCCTACCGTATTGCGACTTGCAATGAAATGAGTCTTAAAACCAATTGACAAAATAGTTAATTATATTTTAACTGCATAGACTTCTGACTGACCTTCGAAATTAGCCCTGAAAATAATCCACTTCCCATCGGGGGAGAAATGCACATTAGGCTCCAGTTTATAATTATGGTGCTTCATGTTCACCAGTTTGGTGGCTTTAAAGTGATCGCCTTCCGGGGTAAATAAATAGATGTACATGCCATCGGGGGCTTTAGCTACCTGGCCCGGGTCGCCGCCATCACCGGCAAACAGTTTTTGATCGGGTGAAGTGGTGAAGTGAACGCTCCATTCGTTGCGATCAAGCTTGTACTTTTTTTCTTCCCCTGTTTTTACGTTCACCCCGCCCACATAAAAATTGGTACCACGTGGCAATTGCTGATCGAACCAGATGGTTTTACCATCGGAAGAGAACCACTCATGACCGGCGATCTCATTATCCATGGTACGCTTGTGCATGAGTTGTACTTTGCCTTTGTTGGCATCGCGTACATCGATGGTCCAAATGCGATCAACCTTGTGCCAGGGACCTTCATGACAAAACATCAATAAGTTGGGATCTGTTGAGGAAAACTGCACATGATTCAGCCAGGCGCTGTCGGTAAAAATGGGTTTCAGTTGTTTGTTATTGATGTCAATAACAAACAGGGTACGGGGTAAACGGGCCTCGTATATTTTATTGAAGTAATCGTGCTTCTCGGGGTTCAGCCGGTATATTTCTCTTTCTGCATCGCTGCTGCGATAGCCAGCCAGTAAAGTTTCATTGGCATTTACGGTGGTAATGCTTGCTTTAAAATCAGCGGGGAAAACATAGATCAGTTTTGTTTGCTTGCTATCGATGTTTGTTACAAACACACTGTCCCTGATCTGGTAATAAGCATTATGTCCTTTGGCGCTTACGATCTCGCCGTTCATAGGCGAAGCCTGATGAGTAACCTGGTCAATTTTACGGGTGTTCAGATCAACGGTATACAACTGGTGGCCATTGATACTATCGGTACTGTAAAAAACCATTTTATTACCAACGAAAGGATTGTTGTGAAAATAAAAGCTGGCATTGTTACCAGGTTTGTTGGTGAGCCGTACAACGGTATGGTTGGTGGTGGCATCGATCCAGGTTTCGGGCATGGGCTTTTGTGAGCCGGTTTCCAGGGTAGGTTGGGCGGTAGCTGACAGGGATACAATACTCAATAATGCAAACAACTGTTTTTTCATATAGTAGCACTTTTTTAAAAAAATGCCACGTTCTCTTTCGCTTTGCTCAGGAAGAGGAACGTGGCACGTATTAAAGCTGACTTATTATTTCTACTTACTTCTAATAACCCAGGTTTTGATCATAGAGACCGGGCTTTACATCCAGTTCCGATTGTGGTATTGGATATAAGATGTAATTTTTTTGAAAAGGTTGCATAAAATGACCAACATCTTCTTTTGTGATCCAGGTTGTCATTGTTGATTCTATTAAACCACTGCGAACGAGGTCGTGCCAGCGGCTACCTTCTGCTGCAAATTCTTTTCTTCTTTCTTCCATCAATCTTGGCAGCGTTACATTTGTTATAGGTGTTAAACCCGCGCGGCCTCTTACCTGGTTTACGATGCCATCCACATCTGTCTGCGAGCCCGGTGCACCATGCAATATGCATTCTGCTTTCATCATTAAAACATCAGTAAAACGCAATGCAATAAAATTAATAGGCCAGTCCAGCCGGTTAGAAGGCGTTTTGGAAACATCAACATATTTCTTAAAGAAGGAGCGGCTTTCGGTAACATTATTATTCGTAAAACCTGATTGTATAGAGAAGGCTTTACGTGTATCACCTGCTTCATAGGAATTCAGCAGGTCGTTTGATACGGGTCGTATAGTTAAACCACCCTGTGTTTGTTTACTCTGTGATTGGAACCAGGTATCTGGCACCAGCAACCAGGGAAATGTAGCGCCTGTTACCGGTGTTGAGCCGGTATTATATTCCACATCAAATATTACTTCGGGATTGTTTTCATTGGTGTAGGAGAAAATATTCGCATAGCTGGTACCGAACACAAACTTTTTGCTGTCGATAATTTCCTGCAATAAAGGAAGCGCCAGATTCCATTCGTTCACGCCCAAACCTGGCCCATTGATATCATAAGTGGGGCCAGAGCGGGTCATATATACCAATGCCAGTGTTCCTTTGGCGGCATATTTGGTAGCTCTTCCTTTATCAGCAGCTGCAGAATAGGCATCAGGTAAATTGTCAGCGGCAAACTTCAGGTCAGAAATAATAAAACTGTATACATCATTTACTGCGCTTCTACCAACCTGTAAAGCTTCCTGGGGCAGCAACGTTTTGTCAATGATGGGTACGCGGCCAAACCAGCGCACCAGGTCAAAATAATAATAAGCACGCAGGAACCTGGTCTCTGCTTCCAGCTGGGTCCTTAGCACTGGATCGGCAATAATAGCAGCCCCTTTACTGCTTAATTGTTCCAGCAGCGAATTGGCTTTGAAAATACCGGAGTAATTTCCCGACCAGGCTTCCGTTACATATACGTTGCCTGCAATGGTTTTATAAAAGCTGTTAATACCTTCCCAATCGCGCACCCCGCCATCAGATACGGCATATAAATTATCAGATCTGGTTTCAGATAAATTCAGTAACCTGTCGGGATAAGTTCTTAATCCGCTGTATACCGCATTCACCCCCTGAATAAAATCTGCCGGTTGTGTATAAAATTTATCAGTGGCCACCCCGGAAATTGGTGATTGATCCAGCTGCTTGTCACATGCACTCAACAAACCGGCGATCGCGATCAATGAATAACCAACTATTTTTTTCATATAGTCTCAATTAGCTTAATTAAAAAGAAAAGTTTACACCCAGGATCAATGATTTTGGTAAAGGCAATCCACCATAGTCGCCTGGTTCGGGGAAGAAGTTGTTACCACTCAGATCGGTGTTGTTTGCTTCAGGGTTCAGGCCGCCTTTATATTTATCGTGGCCAAAAAAGTTTTCAGCAGTGATATATACACGGGCTGCCGACAATACTTTCTTCGCTTTTATTACCCGGTTCAGATCGTACCCTACCGTTATCATGCGAACGCGGATATAATCGGAAGAATACAACCAGTCGGTATTGGCGGTGGAACCAAATGTTGAAAATGCTTTGCCTACTTTACCTGCTCCGGGATCATCGGGTGAACGCCAGCGGTCACGGAAAAAGCCCAGTGCATTATCAACAGTGCCCTGTCCGGTCCTGCCCAATGCGCGGTCCAATAAAGAATAAATAGAGCCGCCATGTTGTCCCTGCACCAGCACAGACAAATCGAATCCGTTCCAACGAACGGTGTTGGTTATGCCATATATATAGTCTGGATTAGGATGTCCTACTATCTGCCGGTCGTTGAGGTCAATAACTCCATCGGGCGTAAAGTCCTCGTATTTGGGATCACCTACTGTTTCTGGTCCAAAAGTGGCCACCTTCTTATTGATATCATCCTGCGTGAGAATGCCAGTTTGTTTAATTACAAAAATGCTGTACAGCGGTTCGCCTACCCGTAAAATGGAGTGTTGCGCCCCTGAAAAAGCCGAAGGAATGATAATTTGTGATTGTCCCTCACCCAATGAGAGCAATTTATTGGTATTTCGGCTCAGGTTAATGGAGGTTGTCCATTGTACAGGGCCTTTTACTATATTCCGTGAAGTGATGTCTATTTCCCACCCTTTATTGCGGGTTTGGCCTATATTGGTTAGCTGTGTAGGGAAACCGGTTGTCCAGGGAATAGGCACATTCAATAACAAAGCCGAGCTTTTTCTTGTATAAATATCAAAACTGGCGCTCAGGTGATTGTTTAATACAGTTACATCGAGCCCCGCATCGTACGTTGAAGATTTTTCCCACGTAAGGTTAGCATTGGGAAGGTTACCTGTAACCCAACCAACAGCCGGTGCATTATTCAATGAATAGTTATTAGCTGCCAATTGAGGAATTGAAGCATAATCAGGAATTTGATAGTTACCTGCTTTACCCCAGCTGGCCCTTAGTTTCAGATCATTGATAACCGGTATTGATTTCAAAAAATCCTCTTCAGATATCCGCCAGCCTATTGAAGCGCTGGGATAATATCCCCATTTGGAATTGGCCCCAAAACGGCTCGATCCATCGCGGCGAATACTGGCAGACAACATGTATTTGCCATCATAGGAATATTGTACCCGGCCTAAATACGACAACAGCACATTCCTGGTTTCGGTAGTGGTGCTGGTGTAGCCATAAGCCATGTTCAGGGTAGGAACTCCATCGATCCGGTAACCACCATTCGATTTGATCTCCTGTGCATCCAGTTTATCGGAGTTATACGTAAAACCAACTACCGCAGAAATATCATGTACATTATTGATGGTCTTATTGAAATTAAACGTATTCTCGTTTACAAAAGTTTGCTTTCGATAGCTGTTGAACGATCCGCTGGCCAGTGCAGAAGCGGATGCCAACCTGGTAGTCAGTGAATTGGTCACTATGTAAGGCGTATAGCTCTTGCTGTCATTATCCGTATTGTCAAGGTTAACGGTTGTTTTAAATGACAAACCCGGAATGATCTGGTATTCACCAAAGACAGAAGTGATGGTACGGAAACGCCTGGTTTGCCCCAGAATGTACTTTAATTTTGCATAAGGGCTGTTTGTAGAATTGCTCCACTTGTACTGGTTGTTCAGTGCAGTATTCGGGAACAGGCCCATGGTATCTTCCTGTACCGGACTCATACTAAGTACCTGGTGCAGAATGTTATCTTTCCCTTCCACACCTGGGTCGTTGGTAATAGAATAAGTGGGTGTAATATTTATTCCAAACTTCAGCTTTTTACTGGCATTTATTTCCACATTGGCGCGCGCAGAATAACTGGTATAGTCAGTATTGATCACCATCCCTTCCTGCCGGGCCATATTACCTGAAACATAGTAGCGAACATATTCATTACCGCCACTGGCAGAAACCTGGTGATTCTGCATCAGGCCTTTGCGGAAAACTTCGTCCTGCCAGTTGATGAACCGCAGGCCCGGATGGGCGGGGTCTTCCCAGCGCGGATCGGTCATATAAGTGGTATTGTAACCAGTGGAGCCCAATCCCAATAATTGCCGGCGGCGGGTGCTATCATCGCTGGCCAAAGCACCTTTTGACCCATAATCTGCCACGTACTTGGCATTTACCATTTCTGTAAAACGATCGATCCACTCATTGCCGTTCAGCATATCGAGCTTTCTGTTGGCTTCATTAAAACCAACATAACTGTTTACGTTGATCCTTGGTTTACCCGCTTTACCCCGTTTGGTTGTGATCAGCACTACCCCATTGGCGGCGCGGGAACCATAGATGGCTGCAGAGGCTGCATCCTTTAATACCTGGATGTCTTCAATATCATTCGGGTTGATATTGTCGAGCGGGTTACCATTGGCAAAGTTACCCGCTGCGTTTACTGAAGAAGTTGACAGCGGAAATCCATCGATCACATACAGCGGTTCGCTACCCGCCGTAATGGTGCCGGTACCGCGCACCTGCACACTAAAACCTTTTCCCACTGCACCGGTTGTTTGTTTAACAGCCACACCGGGCATTTGACCAACCAATGCCTGGTCAACCCTTGTCACCGGCCGCTCATCGAGCTTGCTCGCATTGAACGAAGCCTGGGCGCCGGTCACATTCCGCCGTTTTTGCGTACCGTAACCAATCACCACCACATCTTCGAGCGTACTTTTTTCGCTGGTCATGCTTATGGTCAAATTGGTTTGGCCGTTTAGCGGGATCTCCTTTTTCGCAAAACCCACAGAGGTAACCACCAGGGTTTCGTTTCCCGTACTTACAGGAATAGAAAAGGCGCCATCATCTTTGGCATTGGTACGCTTTCCCGTTCCTTTTACCAGAATGGATGCACCGGGCACACCATTACCGCTTTCGTCTGTAATTTTTCCGGTAATTAATATACTACCGGCTTGATCCTGTGATTTGGCTTGAAAAAAAGTAAAGAGAAGAAATAAGGGTAATAACCAAATACCCTTTGGTAGAAGTTGCTGAACGCTCATTTTGGCACTATTTATAAGTTAACAATCGCCTGATGCGGTTAAAATTAGTGGCAGATGTTTCAACATTCGTCCTGTTCCATCCTGTTTAAAAGAGATTAACACTCAATTAAATGTCACATTAACACTTCCGGCAACGATTGCATAGATCATCGGGTGCATACGGGATGCGGCAGGACAGTTCGCGACCAATGAATTGTTAATTTTATTACAGTAACTGCTATCCAACCAAAACGAAACTGACTTGCCATGTTGCACTTATTACCTGCAGCAATCACCACTGCTGTGATTGCTATCTTATACAATTTCTCTTCGTCTTCATTACTATTTCACTTTCATAAGCATTTAAAAGCATCGCTCATCAGCCCCTAGGGAAAAGCTACGGCTTTACGTTGCACGCTGTTTTCTAAACCAAGACTAAACAATCACCAGTCATGCGTAGATCGCTACTATTTTGCTATGTTCTTATCTCATCCTGTGTATTATTAGTTAACTGCCGAAAAAAAGAATGGGATAAATTTTACAGCCGGCCCGAAGGTCTTGAACCTCCTATTTATCAGGTACTTAAAAGCAAGGGTAATTTCAATTTATTGCTTGCCTGTATAGATAAAGCCGGTTACAAAGACATTTTAAGCAATGCCGGCTACTGGACCTTGTTCGCCCCAACCGATGAAGCCTTCAATAAATATTTTAAAGAGAACAGTTTAAGCGGTATTGACGCCCTTGACTCTGTGAAGGCTCAAAGAATTATTCGTTATTGTCTGGTATACAATTCATTCAATACCGATCGCCTCGATGACTATCAATCTACTACCGGTTGGGTAACAGACAAGGCGTACAGACGCAGAACGGCCTATTATGATCTGTTCGACACAGCAACAGTGGGCGGCCAGCTGATCCACACCATAGCCTCCAACAGGAATGGTGGCTATGTGTCGTCAGATAATAATAATAAATACATCTCTTATTTCACCAATCCCTTTTTTACCGACTCCAAAATCACGGCGGCCGATTACAATTATTTTTACCCCAACTCCTCGTTCACCGGTCTTAATATTCTCGATGCCAGTATCACAGAGTCGAATATCGCTGCCGAGAATGGCAACATACATGCAATAGATAAAGTATTATCACCCTTACAGAATATTGAAAAATACCTTGCTTCAAAACCTGAATACAGCCTGTTCAACAGCCTGTTTCAACAGTTCATGGTTACCTATACCGAAAATGCAGACGCCACTACAAAGTACCAGATCCTGAATAACAGCAGCGACAAAGTGTATGTAAAATTCTATAATTCAGGCCTTGGATTTTCATTAAATAATGAGAATTACTTTAAACAGCAGGACAATGACGGTCAAATGAATGGCTATACCATTTTCGCACCTACCAACGATGTACTGGAACCTTACCTTAAAAAGGTGGTACTGGAACACTACAATAATGACCTGAATAACCTGAGCAAGCTGCCTATTCAAACCCTGATCGACTTTTTAAA
>JAJKIL010000415.1 GCA_021154515.1 Niastella sp.
AATATGTTCTTTTTGTGGGATGTGCTCTTTAAAACGGGCATCATTACACGGCAATATCCCAAAGCATATGGGTTGAAACATTATAAACAGGAAGAATGGTATGCGCAATTTTTATGGCCCGTTTTTAAATCCAGGAAAGAAGGCAGTGAACTGGCGGCTAATGGACCAGAGGTTGGTGATACCCCCCCAGCCCTAAAAGAAGAGGAAACCGCAGCAGGCTATTCGCTGCAGGCCTGATGAAAGTGCTTTTTGTTCTTAGTTCATAAGTTATTATGTTCATGAGTTATTTTATAACTTAAGAACCCACGAACTTAATAACTTATGAACTTACCTCTTATTACTTCAATTGATATACTTTAAACTGACTCACTTCCTGATGTGACTTCGTGCTACGGAAACCAAAATAACCTTCCTTTAATGGCGATGGGTCATTATACGAGAAATAACACTGGCCATCCACCCAATACGAAGTGACCCCGTCTTTCACAACGATCGCAATGTGATATACTTTATTGGGCTGTAGCAAATTGGCTGCATCTAAAAATTCCTGCAATAACTTTCTCTCTCCATTGCCTTCATATTTTCTGAACCGGGTTGTACGATTGGTATTACCACCCATGCCTACATAATACAATTGCAACGAGTCATACGACTCCAGCACACCTTTGCGCGTAAACAGGTTCTTATTATGTGGATCTGTGGCCATCCAGAAATTGTTAAGGTCCGACAGGCGATCGTTCACGCCGCCCGCTACCACTACTTTCCGGTCGTATTCAATTCGAATATTGTTTTTAAATAACCGGTTCAACCAAACTGTTACGCCGCCTTTGGTATCTAACACCAACTTATCTTTCTGAGCATATACTGATGTGCTTTCCTCAGGCGCTGTTTCAACGATCCATTGATGGGTGTCTAACCGTTTTGAAAAACTATCTGAGTATATCAACGTACCGCCTTCCAATGAGCTGGTAGCTGTTTGCTGTTGTGCCCTGGCCGGGATAGGCCCCGCTGTCCATAAGATAAAAAAGACAAAAGTAATAGTGAAGGATATATGTCGTTTTTGCATATTTATAAGCAAGCCTTTGATCGTTAAATGATACAGGGAAATTAGCCAGCTGTACGGAAACTCCATCCTGCACCAACCTGAGACAGTAACTTATATTTATGAGTAATTAGTTGTTAAATAGTTTGGTTGCATCTATTATCCCACTAAATTTGTAGGGTATTAAGCATGTAACCATTGTAAGCTCTTTGTTATTATATCCCCATTGTTATACATTGGCACGCTTTTTTAATAGTAGTGGCCATTAAACAAAACAGCGTTGTTTAAGTAAATTGGCTTAGCTTATCATGGCGATTATTAATAATATCATAATCGATCATTAACATAATAGGATCAGGCAATTCATTTATTTCAAACCATTAAATAGTCTATATATGAACACATTCACTGCCCGCGTTGAATTACATAGTGCGAACCCGACCGATTACTCAAACCTGTATACTGAAATGCAGAAAGAATCATTGGTGGCAGCGGGGGCCAAAGCTGATGCTGGTAACGTGGAATTTAAAAGCAAGGAAAAGGCATCCATAAACGAAGTAATAGATGCAGTGGTGCGCGCCGCTTCAAAAACAGGTAAGAAATTTTCTTTTACTGTAATGAAAGATAAGAACCTGGAAAAGCTGGAGAGCAGAGTACGATATCATTTACATCATTCATAATAATTGTCGCGATATTCTTCGAAATTTAAAGTTGACAGGTTAACTGGTTATCAAGTTAACTTGTCAACTCTACCAGCTTACTTCCCCCAAAAAAAGAACAGAGCATCGTGAGTAATGCCCTGTTTTATTTTGTCTGTTCACAATCCCCAATAATGAGTTGATATACCTAATTTATAAAATTCCGGCCTTTTTAACCAGGGTATAAACACGGTATTTGTAATAATCGCGGTTTACGAAAAGGGTTTCGTTACTATATGAAGGGCTTTTTGGCCGAAAGTAAATAATTGGTTTTATCTTGTTTGCGTAACCAATTGGTCTGATAACCAGTTACTAAACTATGGTAAAACAAATACGAACACCCAGGACTGGCAATTTTATATTGCTGTTCCTGGTAACGATGCTGCCCGCAACGATTGCCGCCCAGTTAAGCACCAAAGCTTCCTACGATTTAATAAAACGGGTAATCCCCCGTTATGCCGCCTCGTTTATTGTTGAAGACCTGCCTGCCGAAAACGGAAAAGATGTGTTTGAAGTGGAAAACCGCGGCAAAAGCATTGTACTTCGCGGTAATAATGGCACCTCCATCGCCTGCGCCCTGTATCATTATCTTACTGAATATTGTCATTGCCAGATCACCTGGAACGGCACCAATCTGCAACTACCTGCCTCTCTGCCCATAGTGAAAGAAAAGGTACATAAGGCTACGCCCTATACCTATCGCTACTATTTGAATTATTGCACCTTCAATTACAGCATGAGCTGGTGGAACTGGGAGCGCTGGCAAAAAGAAATTGACTGGATGGC
The DNA here is from genome assembly GCA_021154515.1 of Niastella sp. Taxonomy (GTDB): domain Bacteria; phylum Bacteroidota; class Bacteroidia; order Chitinophagales; family Chitinophagaceae; genus Niastella. The sequence continues at coordinate 2,527 of JAJKIL010000415.1, forward strand.
CCTGCATGGCATCAATATGCCGCTGGCCATTACCGGCGAAGAATATACCTGGTACGAAGTGTATAAAGAAATGGGCTTTACCGATGAGGAGTTGAAAAACTTCTTTTGCGGCCCGGCCTATTTTGGCTGGTTCTGGATGGGCAACCTCGATGCCTGGGGCGGTCCGTTGCCATTAAGCTGGATGAAAAGCCATAAAACATTACAGGAAAAAATACTGCAACGCGAAAGAGAGCTGGGCATGAAACCGGTACTGCCTGCCTTTACCGGACACGTTCCGCCCGCGTTCAAAAAGAAATACCCAAACGCCAAACTAAAAGCCACCAACTGGACGAATGGTTTTGCCGATACCTACATTCTTGATTCGCAAGACCCGTTGTTTGCAGCAATCGGGAAACGCTTTCTGCAAAAGCAAACAACCCTGTTTGGAACCGATCACCTGTACTCAGCAGATACTTTCAATGAAAACGAACCACCTTCTGATGATTCGGCGTTTCTTTCCGCATTGAGCGCCCGCATTTATGAAGGCATGAAGCAGGCCGATACTGCAGCCACCTGGGTGATGCAGGGCTGGTTGTTCTATAGTGACCGTAAATTCTGGAAAGCGCCGCAGATTGAAGCGCTGTTGAAAGCAGTTCCGGATAATAAAATGATCCTACTGGATCTGGCTGCAGAGATTGAACCGGTTTGGAAACGCACCGATGCCTTTTATGGCAAACCCTGGATCTGGAATATGCTGCACAATTTTGGCGGTAATGTAAACCTGTTTGGCCGCATGGATGGTGTAGCTTCGGGACCGGCACAAGCCCTGAACGACAAGGCCTCGGGCAAACTGTGGGGCATTGGGTTAACCATGGAAGCCATTGAACAAAACCCGGTGATGTATGAACTGATGACCCAACATACCTGGCAAACCACCCCTGTTGACCTGGATGCCTGGATCCCCCAATACGTGCTGAACCGCTACCGCACCAATAACAACAACCTGGTGAACGCCTGGCAAATACTAAGGAAAACGGTATATAATGGCGCTGTAATTCGCGATGGCGCCGAATCGATCATTACCGGCCGGCCTACATTTGATTCCACTACTGTTTGGACACGCACCAAACTCAACTATGAACCAAATGACCTGTTGCCTGCCTGGGACCTGTTTATCCAGGCTGCCGCCAAAGGCGTCAATTCCGACGGTTTTCAATATGACCTGGTGGATGTTACCCGGCAGGTACTCGCCAACTATGCCGCCCCGTTACAAAAAAAATGGGTGGCTGCATTCAAAGAGAAAGACAGCACGGCTTTCAACAAATACAGTAAAGATTTTTTGCAACTCATCAGCGATATGGATCTGCTGCTGGCCACCCGTAAAGATTTTATGCTGGGCCCCTGGTTATCTACTGCGCGCAGCAATGGCGCCACGCCTGCTGAAAAAGCCCTGTACGAACAGAACGCCCGCGATTTAATCACCCTTTGGGGCGATGCCAATAGTCCGTTGCATGAATACTCAAACCGGCAATGGAGCGGGTTGCTGAATGATTTTTACAAACCCCGCTGGCAGCAATTCTTTACGGTATTGCAACGATCCTTACGTACCGGTTCAACACCCGACCTGAAACAATTTGAGGAAAATATTCGCAACTGGGAATGGAAATGGGTAAATAGCCAGTCTTTATTTCCTGTAGCACCTGTTGGTAATAGTGTTCAGGTATGCCAAATGCTTTATAAGAAGTATAGGGGGAAGTTGACCAGTTGACCTGTTGACGAGTTGACACGTTGACAAGTTAACTAGGGAAAAGGAGGTTTGTTGAATAATGTGGAAAGTTGATAGAGTTGAAAAGGTTGATAGAGTTGATAAAGGAACCGGGAGACAAGAATGAGGCTTTCAACTTGGAAGTTGCTTTGCCGCGTCGCGGCCTTTGCCTTTTGCCCTCTGCCCTTTGCCTTACTTAAACGAATAAACAACCCCGGGTAACCATTTGCCAAATTGATAGCTGGGGGCAAATGATAATGTATTTTTCTTTTTAGCCGCAGCCTGTTCCGATTTCAGTTTTGCATACCGGTGATAATTATTCACTACCTGCCGGCCTATGAGGTGACCGATTATCCCTCCTATAAGCACATCAGAGGCCCAGTGTTTGTTTTCCGTAATACGGCTTAAACCAATAACAGTCGCGGCACCGTAAGAAAGAATTTTAATCGCAGGCCGGTCGCTGTATTCCATGGCATATACGGTAGCGGCAGCAAAAGCCAGCGTTGTATGCCCCGATGGAAATGAAGTGTAGGAGTAGTTGTCAGGTTTGTTACCGTTCGCGTCTTTTTTAAATTGATAAAACGGGCCATGCCAGAGAGATTTATTTGAATTAATTTCCGGATTATAATAATATGGTCGTTGCCTTCCCGATAAAAACTTGAGTGCTTCAAAGATCACTGCCGATGAAATATAAGCCTGGGTGGCCAGGAAGGTGGTGGTCTTTATCTTTTCATTTTTAAAAAGAAAACCATAGGTGCCGAGGGCAGCCAGCGTATACACTTCATATGGGCCGCCAAACCGCGTGACGAATTTACTGGTGTTTACCAATGTAGGACTTTCTTTACGCCAGGTTACGGCCGTTTGGCTAATAGGTTTATCTAACAGCAATACCCCGGCGGTTATGCCCACTACAGCGGCTGTTCTATACCAGTCGCGTGGTTTTGCATGAAAATGTGAGGTAACCTGTTGTTTGATGTCATCGCCCAATAAAGTGAAGTAAACAGGAAACGTGATCTTTGTTTTCTGATTGTAGAATTCCCGCCCGATGCTGTCTTTATTGCCTCTTTTTAACTCAGGCGGCAGTTTGTTTAAACTATCCAGTTTCTTTGGTATTGTATCATTCTGCGCCAATACTGTAAAGGGTAATAGCATCAACCAGAAAATACCATTTCGTAGCTTCTGTCCCATGTTGAAAGACATTTTATGTATGTTGGACTTCGCAGTAATGCATTAAAATATTATGCCATCCAACATATTAGTTACTATTCAATTAACTACTTAATTCTGAAGAGTTTTTGAAGCTTGCCAGGGGTATCCTATTTATGCCCCCAATTCCAGCGGATGGAGATATTTATCACCCGTCCATCGATTGGCGCCCATAAAGGTTTAAACGTGGGATCGGTGATGGTTCCGGTATATAACGCTTCGTGCCTGCTTTGCCGGTAATCGAGCAGGTTCTCGCAATTCAGCACCAGGCTGACCTTTTTGCCAAACTTCCTTTCCAGCATCAGCGCCATAAACAGATAATCCGGGGTTTTTGTATCTCCATCACGATATTGTGTACCTGTATAAGATCCTTCCAATCCAAACCGCCAGATGCTTTCTATTTCATATACCGCCACAAATGCAAACCGGTTGCGGGGCGTGAGCGGCATAAACTGGTTGTCTTTTAAATATTTTCTTTCTGCAATGGTATAGGTATACCCGGCATACAATTCCCACTCTTCCAGTTTTAATTGTACATAAGTATCAAAGCCACGCGTGAGTATATGGCTGCCGGCATTGTTAAATGATACCGGTCCCGCGGCTTCTTCCGTTGCAATAACCGGGTTGTTGATCTGCGTTAAAAAGAAAGCATGGTTTATGAATATGGAACTTTCTTCGCCCAATTCTTTTTTGTAATTGATCTCCGCATTGTAGCCTATTGATCTTTCTGCCTGTATACCGGGAGGTAATGATTGGATATCCTGAAT
>JAJKIL010000416.1 GCA_021154515.1 Niastella sp.
ATAAATAAGGTATATTTTTAAAGGTCATGCTTTCGATTATTGAACGATTTTCCTACTTCTCACATCCTAATTATACCCAGGATTCTGAATTAACTTCAAATTGGTATTCATCTCATCCTGGGCTATCGGCCGGTAATACATTTTATCATCCCATTTCCTGTCTTCATGCGAATTCACTTCCAACGGGGTGTAAGTGTAATTGTATCTTGTTTCATCGTGTTTGTAAGGCGATGAGGGGGTAGCGCCTGCTTTCAGGGTGCCTACCACATCAATATATACCAGCTTTCTGCCCAGGGTGGCAGGGGCAATCATCCAACGGCGGCAATCATGATAACGCTGATCCTCATAGGCCAGTTCAACCCTTCGTTCATTACGATACCGTTGTTTCAATGCCGCCCCGGTTTCAGTAATTGCCGGCATACCTGCCCGGTAACGGATCTTATTTAACCAGGTTCTTGCTTCATTGTCTTCGCCCAGCTCTATACAGGCTTCAATATAATTCATGACCACTTCGGTATACCGGAAGAAAGGCCAGGGTATGGTTTGGCGGGTGGTATTGTCAACCAGATCGGGATCGGGATCAGTAAACTTGCGAACATAGTACCCCGTCCAGCTGCCATTCCAGTTTTCAATAGAACTGGAGCGGGTATCGAGGCCGGGCAAAAACACGCCCCCGCCCTGATCGTACTTACCGGTTTGTATCTGGTTGGCAGGGTCAACATTGCCCGAGATCTTATCACGCGGTTTCCAGTCGGCGCCATCATACAGGATGGAGGCATAAAAACGGGGATCGCGATTGACGTATGGTTGCGCTTTTTGCGCAGGGTTGCTCCAGCTGAATTTGGTGCCATCCATCATTTCATAATCATCAACCAGCTCCTGTACCGGCGTATTACCGGCCCAGTTATGATATCCATTCGGTCCATTGGCCAGGCCAACATACATGCCGGCGTATTCATCCTTATTGATCGTCCAGTAACGGCCAAACAGGATCTCGCTTTCAGCGGTTTTATCTACATCCGGTCCTTTGCTGCCGCCACCCATGGCCAGGGAAACGTAATTCTTTTTGCCATCAGCAGCCGATGCCGGGGCTGTTAGGTTTAATTTATATCCTCTTAAGGGAGCTGCATCCATCAGGGCTTTAGCGGCGCTTTTGGCGGCTGTCCACCTGGCTATGCGGTCACCACTCAAATAACCCAGAAATTCCGGATGCGCATAACCGCTGATCAAGGCTGATCTTGATTTGGCAGTGGGCATATCGTGCAGATCGCTGGCTGCGTATAGCAATACGCGTGCTTTCAATGCCATTGCGGCCAGATCGGTGGCTCTTCCTGCTGACAATGTTTTTCCTTTCAATAATAAAATGGCGCTGTCACATTCCTTAAGTACAAAATTCACGCATTCTTCCCAGGTATTTCGGGTTACGGTATAATCTTCTTTAAGGCCATAAGACCTGTCCACAATAGGCACACCGCCGTAATAACGGATCAACTGATGATAATAAAAGGCCCGCATAAAATGCGATTCGCCCTGTAGCCGGTCATTGAGTGCTTTATCGTCAAACGTAGCTGTGCGCAAATTCTCCAGCGCCAGGTTGGCCTGTCTTATCATGGCATACATATCCGTATTGCTGCCATCTTTGCCCCAGCGATAATTCACATTCACCCAGCCGATGTTAGAGGGGTTTAAGGTGCCTTCGTTTACGATATTAATACCCCGTCCCGGATGGGTAAAAACAGCTTCATCAGAAAGCGCCGCCAGCATTTGTTCATCAAAACCGCCTTGTCCCAGGCCGGAATAGATCCCGGTTACAAATGCTTCCGCCAGCGCCCCATCTTTCCAGGTATCTGTTGATTGTACTTTATCGAGTGGTTTGGTATTTAGGAAATCTCGTTTGCAGGCTCCCGCGATCACCAGGAGCAGAACACAAAACAGTATCTTTTTCATCTACTAATTTTTTTATTGTTAGAATGATATTCTGGCGCCCACATTCAGGATCCTTGATTGTGGATAATACTGTCCATTGCCGCTGGTTGATTCGGGATCATAGATCTTCATTTTATCCAGCGTAACCAGGTTAATACCACTTACATATAATCGAAGATTGCTTACGCCTGCCTGCTGACCAATTTTGGCAGGCAGGTTGTAGCCGAATTCTATATTCTTTAACCGCAGGTAATTGCTGCTCCTTAACCAATACGTATTGATGCCAAAAGAGCCGCCATTAAAATAGGTATTACCGCGGTTGGCCAATCGGGGATCGGAGCTGCTGGGATGTTCTACCGTCCAGCGATGATCGTAAGAGTATTGAAGGAAGTTACCAATGGTGCCCGATTCGGTACCAAAGAACAACAAACCACCAGTGGCGCCCTGAAATAAAATGCTGCAGTCAAAATCTTTGTATTGCAGGTTAAAGTTTACGCCACCGGTAAACCAGGGATCGCGGTTTTTCTCCAACCGCACGCGGTCATCTGCATCTATTTTACCGTCGCCGCTTACGTCCCTTATTTTCATGTCACCGGGCAATAATTTATTCGTAGCCGCGCTATAATCAATCGTATTCTTGTTGATATCGTCCTGGTCAACAAACACGCCATCGTATTCATACACCAGGAAGGCAGCGCCATCGGTGCCGAAGGTATGTCCCTTTGAATATTGATAGGGTTTTAAGCCAGGAGTTTCCGGCAGGTTGATCACTTTATTTTTTGCATAGCCGCCATTTACGCTTACCCCAAAACGAAGATCGCCGAAGTTGTCATTATACCCTACAGTAAATTCAAAACCTTTGTTCCGTACTTTGCCCAGGTTTTCGGGTGGCAGGGTAATGCCGGCGGAGGCAGGCACTACAGCAGAGTTCTGCATCAATATTTTTGTGCGGATATTATTGAACACATCAAATTCAAAGGTAAGCCGGCTGTTTAATGCAGAACCTTCCAGTCCCACGTTTGAATTGTTGGCCACTTCCCAGGTGTAACCCGGATTGGGCACGCCGGTCTCTGTAAGCGTTTTTACCACATTCCCACCTACGATGTAAGAATTGAATCCATAGGTTGATAAATACCGATACTCCTGCAACACATTATTAAAAAGAATGTTGTCGTTCCCCATTTGTCCCCAGGAAGCACGTAGTTTTAAATTGTTGATGAAGGTTACCGGTTTAAAGAATTTTTCTTCAGACAAACGCCAGCCGAGCAGAATGCCCGGGAAGAAACCGAAACGATCGTTTTCGGGGAACATATAAGAACCATCATAGCGCCACAGGAACTCGGCCATGTATTTTTCCTGGTAGTTATAATTTACCCGGCCAAAATAACTTAACCGCGCCCGATCGTAGGCACTGCCCGTATTATCTTTCTGGGCATCGCCGCCGGCAAACAACTGGTCAAGCGCTGTAGAGATATAATTACGGCGAAATGCATTGAAGGTTTGGTTATTGATAGTTTCGCGGGTAACAGCCGCCATTACATTCACCGTATGAGGCCCGACTGTTTTATCGTAACTGATAAAACCACTCAGGTTGATGTTCAGCTGGTCTTCCTGCGATTCAGTAAGGCGGGGATCATTAAAAGTTGAACGCACCGATTTGGTCAACTTCGGTGTAACGCCGTCGGATTCGTAACTCACTTTATCCCAGAAATACAGGTACCAGGGAGTTTCCCACCGTTTGGTTCGCTTGAAATATTTATCGAGGGCGGCAAAACCGGATATTTTCAACCCTTCTACAAATGGCACCTGCAGGTCAATTCTTCCGTTGGTTTGAAAATAATCACGCCGGTCTTTATCGTAACCAGTTTGGTTGGTAGTGATCACGATCGGGTTTTGACCGTTTTCTATATCAGGCCCGGGCAATCCATTGGGCCATACTTCCTGCTCGGTGGGTTTACCGCGCATCAACATCCGAAATATGGGTTGTGCGCCAACCGTTGGGAAAAAGCGATATTCTTCCCGGGCCGTTAAACCAAGATTGGTGGTTAAGTATTTATTCACTTTGGCATCAACATTCAGGCGCATATCGTATTGCTTATACCCGGTTGCAGAATTTTTATAATACCCATCCTGGTTTTCATAACCCAGGGAGGCCAGGTATTTTACATTATCAGAACCACCAGACATTTGCACGTTATGGCTCGATTGCGGGGACCATTTCTTAAGTGTGGTTCCGTACCAATCCGTATTAGGGTGTCCCCAGGGATCAGAACCATCTTTGAATTTTGTAATGTCGGTGGGTGAATAAATAGCATCTACTTTCACGCCATTATCAGTACGGGTATAGGTGCCATTTTGGTTAAAAGCATTCCAGCCTGCAGTCCATTGGTCAGCCGGCAAACCATCGAATAACGTAAGCTCGTTAATGATGGTGGCATATTCTACTGCATCAGACATCTCCGGAATGCGGGTAGGCTGGGCCCAGCCCTGATTGAAGGCATACGACAATTGCGGCTTACCGGTTTTGCCGCGTTTGGTAGTAATGAGTATAACGCCGTTAGCAGCGCGCGAACCATAAATGGCTGCTGCTGCATCTTTCAGCACCGACATACTTTCTATGTCTTGCGGATTCAAACGTTCCAACCCGCCAGCCCTGTCGGGCACGCCATCAATAACAATGAGGGCGCCGCTGTTATTAGGCGTATTGGAACCACGAATGCGGATGGTAGAACCATCATACCCGGGCTCACCGCTCGATTGTATGGCAGTAACACCTGGTAACCGGCCCGCCAGTGCGTTGGATAAATTCACGGAAGGCGATTTCGCCAGTTCTGTGCCCTTTACCTGGGCTACAGCGCCTGTTACGGTTACTTTCTTTTGGGTGCCATAACCAACCACTACAATGTCACTTAATTGACCGGAAGCGCCAGCTGCCATAACAATGGCCAGCGATGTTTTTCCGGCAATATTTACCTCCTGGGTTTGAAAACCTACAGATGACACCACCAGTATCGTTTTACCTTCCGGAACGGTAATGGTAAAACTGCCATTCGCATCTGTATTAGTTCCGGTAGCAGTGCCTTTCACCACAATGCTTACTCCTGGCAGGGGATTGCCTTTATCATCTGTTACCTGGCCTTTAATTTCCTGTATGGTTACCGCTGATAGCTGAACTGCTAATTCATTGGTGTTGGGTGTATAGTTAAACGTATTCGGTTCTGCTTTGAATAAAATGATCCGGTCCTTAATTAATTTAAAGGTGATCCCAAATGGCGAGAGCAGTTCAGCCAATACTTCGCCCAGCTTTTTCTGACTGGCTTTAATAGAAACCTTGCGGCCGGCTTCTATGGTTTTTGAACTGTACACAATACGCGCGCCGGTTTGATTTTGCAGCAGGTTGAAGACATCTTTTAATTGTCCTTTTTCAACAGATACCGATACTATTTTGTCAAGGACGCCCTGTGCTTCTGCATTGTTATAATACGCATAAGAACCGAGGTAAACAACGAGGAGGGCCTGAATAAAACCTACCCTCATGGCAATAGAAATGATTGTAACCAATCGTTGATGTTTCATAAATAAGATTGATGTAAATGGTCAATGGTAAGTGGTCAATCGTGAATGGTCAATAGGGATCCGTTTCCCCTTTTTGCAATGGAGATCAACGACCTTATCGATCATTCGTCAGTATGTATGAATGATAATGTCCGGGTGAGGGGCTATGTGATGTAAGTTTTTATTCTCATGATACAATCGTTTTGGATGTTTGAAAATGGTTGGGTATTATAATGATGCTAATAACTTGCTGATTAATCACAACCAGAGCCTTTGATGAGAATGCGGGTGCCGCGGATCTCATAGGTGGCGGCCACCGATTCACAAATGATCTCCAGTTGGTCGTACAGATTTTGTCCTTTAATATCACCTGTAAAAAGACATTTCGCCAGGCTTTCATTTTCCATCACCATTTCAATATGATAAGCCTGCTCCAGGTAATTCAATACGCGGGCAATGGGCGCTTCATCAAAAACAAAATTCAGTTCCGTTATTTTTTCTTCGGCGTTCTTACTGGCTATTACCGGCAATGGTATTTCCACCAGGGTTGTTCTGAAATGGTGATCGTTGGTGCTGTAGATCACCTTTTGATTGGGTTTTAATATCACCCCGCTCGATTCTTCATTCTTTCTTTCCTGCACGGTTTCCCGGCCGGCTTCATACACCGCAACCTTACCCGTTTGCACAGACACTTCCACATTCTTTGTTTGCGGGTTTGTTTTTACAAAAAAACTGGTGCCCAACACCTGGGTCACAATATTTTTACTGTATACATAGAAGGGCGATCTGGGGTTACGGGTCACTTTAAAAAAAGCATTTCCTTCCAGGTATACTTCCCGTTTAGGGCCTTCAAACTGATCGCGGTAGCGTACAATGGCTTTCTGTTCCAACCTCACCAGCGAGCCATCGGGTAAATGCACCGTATCGGTAAAGATCTTATCATTCTTCACCTGGTGCAG
>JAJKIL010000417.1 GCA_021154515.1 Niastella sp.
CGGCCATAGCGACCTGGGCGATTTTTTGGTTATGCCCACTGTAGGCGCCCTGCAATTGAACCCCGGCGTTGCCACCGATACCAAAACCGGTTTTCGCTCTGCATTTTCCCATGCCAATGAGAAAGCCGAAGCCGGTTATTACAAAGTAAAGCTGGATGATGACAACATCACCGCTGAGCTTACCGCCACTACCCGGACCGGTTTTCATCAATACACTTTTCCCAAAACAAACGATGCCCACATCATCCTCGACCTCATGCATGGCATTTACAATTACGAAGATAAAAACGTGTGGACCTTTGTACGGGTTGAGAACGATACCCTGGTTACCGGCTATCGCCAAACCGCTGGCTGGGCACGCACCCGCACCGTTTATTTTGCCATGACCTTTTCAAAACCATTTAAAGAATATGGTTGTAAAGACTTTGGCAAAAAGCAGGTATACCGTGGGTTCTGGGGTAAGTTCAATCAAACCAAAAACTTCCCCGACCTGGCAGGCAGGCAATTGCGTATGTTCTTCAACTTTAATACAGAGGAAGGCGAGAAAATAAAGATAAAGATGGCGCTCTCCTCAGTAAGTACCGAAGGCGCTTTATTGAACCTGAGAACAGAAGCCCCCAACTGGGATTTTGAACAAACAAAAGCCGCTGCACAAGCCGCCTGGAGTACCGAACTCGCAAAGATCAACATAGAGGCATCAGAAGCGGAGAAACAAAATTTCTATACCGCTTTATACCACGCCTTCCTGGGTCCTACTGTGTATATGGATGTTGACCGTAAATACAAAGGGCTCGATCAGAACGTGCACACCGCTACCAACTTTACCAATTATACCACCTTTTCGTTGTGGGATACCTACCGGGCCCTGCACCCGTTCTTCAACATCATACAGCCTGCCCGCAATGGCGATATGGTAAACAGTATGCTGGCGCATTACGATCAAAGCGTGTTGAAGATGCTGCCCATCTGGAGCCATTACAGCAATGACAACTGGTGTATGAGCGGGTATCACAGCGTGTCGGTTATTGCCGATGCCATAATAAAAGGCAATACTTCGTTCGATGCAACGCATGCACTGGATGCTTGCGTAATTACCGCCACCCACCCAAACTATGAAGGCATTGGCAGTTATGTAGAAAAAGGATTCATCCCCGATGAAAAACTGGGTACCTCCGCTTCCACTACGTTGGAATATGCATATGACGATTGGAGTATAGCCCAGGCAGCAAAGAAACTGGGCCGCACAGATATTTATGAAGCATTCAGCAAACGCGCAGGTAACTATAAAAATGTCTTCGATCCATCTGTAGGTTTTATGCGCGCCCGCAAGGAAGATGGCAGCTTTAAAAAAGATTTTGATGCATTGAGCACCAATGGTCAGGGTTTTATTGAAGGCAATACCTGGAACTACAGCTTTTTTGTTCCCCAGGATCCCGAAGGTTTGATAACCCTGATGGGGGGCAAAAAGAAATTCAGCGCCCGTCTCGATAGCCTGTTCACCATGTACCTGCCCGATAAATATTTTGCCGAAACGGAAGACATCACCCGCGACGGCATTATTGGCACTTACATCCATGGTAATGAACCGGCTCACCATGTGGCCTACCTGTACAACTTTGCCGGTCAGCCCTGGAAAACACAGGAACGGGTAAGAATGATCCTGAAACACCAGTATAAACCAGCGCCTGATGGGTTAGGTGGTAATGATGATTGCGGACAAATGAGCGCCTGGTATCTTTTCTCCGCCCTGGGTTTTTACCCGGTAGCGCCCGGCGCAACAGTATATCAGTTAGGCAGTCCTGCCATCCATAAAGCCATGTTACAACTCGAAAACAAAAACACCTTTACCGTAGAGGTCATCAACCAAAGCGATAAAAATGTGTATGTACAAAAGGTGTTATTAAATGGTAAACAACTGGAGCAACCCGCTATCACTCATGAAGACATTATGAAAGGCGGCACGCTTACCTTCTATATGACGGACAAACCAAAGAAGTAATAAGCTTTAAAGAGATAAACTAAAAGCCCTCCCGATGTACCGGGAGGGCTTTATTATATGATCAAGGGTTAGTAAGTAAAGTAATTAAACGTTAATTTACAATATTTATTTTATACAGACAATAGTTGGGGTGGAAAAGTTACTTCTTCAACAACACCGTAAACACCGACCCTATACCAATCTCGCTTTCGCAACTGATCCGTCCGTTGATCTCTTCCACCATTCTTTTTACAATCGAAAGCCCCAATCCATTGGATGCTTCCCCATCCGTAGGGCGTGATGAGATCTTACTGTATTTCGAGAACAGGTAGGGTAATTCTTCTTTATCGATGCCCACGCCTTCGTCCCGCACCTTTATACCAATGTGATCGTGTTCATCATGAATGCTCATCCAAACGTTCTTGCCCTGAGGCGTATATTTAATTGCATTCGATAACAGGTTCTCACAAATACGACCAACCAGGTAGCGATCGCTTAAAATAAACAGCTTTTTACCGGTAGCCACTGCATGTAAGCTGATGTTCTTTTTATCGGCCATCGGTTTAAAATTATCTACCATTTCTTCTGCAAAGGCGCGCAGGTCAAATTTCTCCAGCTGCAGTTTATGACCGCCTATATCTTCCCGTTCTACATCCAGTATTTGCCTGATGAGTCGCTCGCCATACAAACCGGCCTGTAGTATGCGGGCCATGGCTTTTTGTTGTTCGGGCGATAAACGGTCTGCGTCATTTTGCATCACCTGCCCCCATATTTGTATGGTAGCAAAAGGCGTGTTCAGGTCATGCGATACTATACTAATAAGCGAGTTCTTCTCGTAGTTTAACTCCGACAGTTTTTCGTTCTGTTGAATAATGAGGTCATTGGTTTCCTGTAACCGCCGGTGGGCATTTCGTTTTATTACAAACCCGATGGCGATCAGGATCCCGATGATGCCCAGCGCACCGGCAACCAATGTAAGCTCCCGGGTACGGATCGTTTCCTTCTCTATCTTCTCCTGCAACAATTTGTTTTCCGCTTCCCGCTCACCCGCATGAAAACGTTCCTGCAGGGCAGCTATGGTTTTATAGGTATCACCATGCAGAATAGCCGTATCCAGCGAATACCATTTTTTTATGTACTCGTATGCTTTATTGTATTTACCCTGGTATTCGTATAACTTGGCCAGTATGCTATAGCTATCGGCTTCCTTGCTTTTTGAATCCAGCCGTTGCGCCAGTTCCATGGCGCTTAGCGCATATTTGGTAGCGGAGTCAAACTGGTGCTTTTCAATATATATATCAGCCAGGTTTAGCCGGGCCGTCCATAGTCCGCCATAATCACCATCATTGCTATGCCTTACCAGGTTTTGCCAGAAGTAAGGCAGCGCTTCATCAAACTTCTTTTCCTTGAAATATAAATTACCCAGGTTATTATACGTGCTCGATAAACTGATCTTTCCCTGGCGTTCGAGCGTTCTGCCCAACTGTACCGCTTTGTTTAATAATATATGCGAACTGTCGTATTGCTTTAGCTGGGTATAAATAACTGCGAGGTTGTTGTAGGTATTAATAAGGGTAGGGATCTTTCCATCCTGCTCCGACATCTCGGCGCACTGTAAATAAAACTCTTTTGCCTTTTCAGGTTCCCGAATGGAAAAGTAGGCAATGGCCAGATCACTTAAGGCAGCCATCTCATATTCCGGCGCACGTATCAACCGGGCCGCTTCTAATGATTGCAGGTAATATTCAATGGCCTTTTCGTAGTTATTGCTCAGGTCTTCATAAATGCCCTTGAGTCGTAGCGATAAAACATTGCCCTTATTGAATTGTAAGTGGTGAGCTTCTTTTGAAATGTAGTCGGCGTAGTAGTGAATGGAGTCTATCTTGTCTTCAGAAAAATCAAGGCAACGGTCATACAAGCTTTTTAATTTAGTTGTATCAACCTGTGCAAATGAACATACGCAAGTAATCAGGGCCCCAAATAAAAGGTAGTATTTCACCGGTATTGCCGAATTATACTACCAAATTAAGGGTTTTTACTTATTAACTCAAGTAATTAACGTAATAAAGTAGAGATAAGCAGGGCGATTTTTTTAATAATTGTAAAATAGACAGAAAACATTACTCTATCAGCTTGTTCTTAAGCGCAAACTTTACCAGTCCTACGGTATTATTAACTCCCAGTTTCGCAATCAGGTTCTTGCGGTGGGTTTCTACCGTACTTACGCTCAGGAAAAGTTTTTTAGCGATCTCGGAATTACTGTACTCCTTGCAAATAAGGGTAAGCACCTCAATTTCGCGTTTCGACAGGATCTCATCTACCTTTTTATCTTCAATGGTCACTGTATTGCGGAAGTCCTGGTTGGTATCCAGGATGTTGATCTCTTTACTGAAGAACTTGTTACCCCCGGCCACTGTTTCCAGGGCATTGGTTAACTCGGCAATATTGGTATTCTTTAAAAGGTAGCCCTGTATATCGTATTTCAGCAGCTTGTGAATATAGCGGGTGCCGCGCATGATAGTGAGGTAGAGGATCTTTAACCCCGGCTGAATTTCGCGGATCTTTTTAAGCAGTTCTTCTTCACCAATATCAGGCAAATGAACATCCAGTAACAGGATGTCGATTTCCATATTTGGCAATTGGTTCAACAAACTTTCACCGGTAAATGCTGAACCTATAACCTCTATGCCGGGCTGCTTGTTCAGCAATAACACCAGCCCCTCAAGGTATAATTCATGATCATCTGTTATAAAAACCTTCAACATAATCAAATTTAAGGATCGGCCAGTTCAGGATTAATGGTTAGGTTACCGATCTATAGCAAATTAAAACTATTTACAGCAGGGTAACAAAAAACGGGGCCGTTCCATTATTATATTTCCTCAATCCGTAAAGGAACGCCCGTTCAAACCGCACCCCTGCCCCTTTAGCAAAATTTAGCAGGCTGTAACCACTATCAGTTTTTTAAAAAAACAAAGCTTCCCCACAGACGTGAGGAAGCTTACATTATACGGATTAAATTTTCTACGTCATCGTGTCTTCAGCATGGGTCGTACCTGCTGGGTTACGCCGTTTTGGAAACGCGCATAATAAACACCATTAGGCATCCCATACCCGTCGAATGTTACAGAGTAGGTACCGGATGTATATACTTTGTCAGTAAGCGTTTTTATAACCCTGCCCATTGTATCCATCACCTGCACCAGCGTATGCCCACCCTTTGTAGTAAACGTGATTTTCGTCGTTTCAACAAACGGGTTAGGATAGTTAATGATCAGCTGCTCTCCATCATTGCGAAGATCATCGATTCCCGTAATACCACAGGCTTCATTCACACACAAAGGAATGTTCTGGAAATTCTTCAGCATAATGGTTTGCAGATCGGAATCATTTACGCAGAACCATTGCTTCAGAATGGATGCATAAATGCTTCGGAAATCGTATTGATAAGGAACATTATCGTTTTGTTCGGGAATGGCTGAAATGGTAGGATTGGTACCAATGATGCCCGACCGCACATGTTTTCCAAATACAAATACCGGTGCGGCTGCGCCGTGGTCGGTACCCAAACTTGAATTTGATTTTATGCGACGGCCAAACTCAGAGAAGGTAAAACCAATAACCCGGTCATCAACACCCAGTCCTTTCAGATCGTCCATAAAACATTTAATGGCATCCGAAACGCGGGAGATCAGTTTGGCATGACCGCCAATGCTGGTTTCGCCGGATTCTACCTGACTTGAGTGCGTATCGAAGTTACCGGTGCTAACCATGTATACGCGCGTCTTTAATCCACCTTTTACCAGCCGGGCCACAATGCGCAGCTGTTGCGCCAGGTCGTTGCCACTGGGGTAAGAACCCTGTGAAGTTACCTTGGCGGCAGCAGCCCTGATTACATTTGAATATACTTCGGTTTGACCCATGATCATTCTTATGTACTCCAGCTCTTTACCCCAGGGTGTATTAGGTACCGGGTCGCCCACGTTGTCGAGAAAATCATAAAAGCTTGTGGGGTCGGTAATGTTCATCGCCATGGGGAAGGTAGGCCCCTGCATAGCAAGAGAAGCCACAGAGCCGATCTGTATTGCCAGGGGATCGGGCATTTGCGCTGTAGGATAGCCGTTGGGGAAGTTAGGGAACTCCAGGTTCAGGTAACGGCCAATCCAGCCACTGTATACTACTTTATCTGAGTCGGAAGCACTCATCCAGATATCCGTAGCACGAAAGTGCGAGAAGTTGGGCTGCGGATAACCAACCGCCTGTATAACGGCCAGTTTTCCTTCATTATACAGGGTTTGCATCCCGGTCATACTGGGGTGAAAACCTGTTTTGGAAGTACCGTTCAAAGGAAGCACCTTGTTCTGGGCGATCGCAATGTTCTTACGGGCATTATAATAATTGGAATAGTTCTCAATGGGTATTACCATGTTCAATCCATCGTTACCGCCAAAGAGCTGGATCATCACCAATACCTTGTCGGTTTCGGTGGTGGCGCCCATTAAGGCCTGTACCAATGGTGATGCACCTGTAAAGGCTTTAACAGAAAAGCCGTTCAATATGGCGGGTAATGTTATTGACGCAGGCAGGGTGTTCTTTAAAAAGGATCTACGCTTCATAAGATCGGTTTGAATGTTAAGCTAATTGGTACTCGGCCAGGTTCATTAAGTATTTGTAAAATGTTTGCAGGCGGGTAAATACCGGATTGTATGCTGTCGGATTTGTCGGGTTCTGCTGATAAATCGTCCACGCATTGGTCCAGTAAGTATCATCGGTTTGGCCGGTGAGTAGAATTTGTTGCTTGATGGTTGCCTTGCTTGCAACGGAGATAGGCACGCGGTATAACACATCCAGTACATCGCTTATGAGCTGGTTGGGCTCACCTGCATTGGGGAACTGCTCGGTAAATTTCACCGGATCGATGATCAATGACAGGTTATTACGCATGTACCCGGTCATGATCAACTGATCTATGAGCTTTTCCCTTCTGGGTATGGTATCGTGGTTGATCCATGTTTCATAGAACATGGGTATCTGATAATAAGAAGGCCATCCTGCCACATTCGGCGGGTCGCATATATCCTGCTGCATTTTCGCCGACTGGTCTTGCAGGTAGTCCCACATGTTATACTGATTCACGTAATCAGTTGCATCAGGGAACTTAATGTTAAACTCCCGCGCCATGCCTACGATCATATCGAGCGGGCTTTTGATCAAACAACCCTGGCTAAGCGGATCGAAGAAATGTTCGCTATTTAAAAGAGCACTTATTACTGGTTTTATTTCCCAGTTGCTGTTAACAAACAATTGGGCCAGCGGCTTAATAACCTTGGTGTAAGTATCAGGTTCAATAGTGTAATAAACAAACCATCTATAGAATTTCTTTACAATGAATTCAGATACCTCTGTTGTTTTGCTGAAGATCATATTGATGAGGTCATCGATCTCAGCATCACCGGCAGTGGCGCCACTTCGGCCGGCAATTACGGTACCATTATAGAAAGAAGAGAAAGTTTTACTGGTCGTGTCGTGGTCTTCAGGCTTAAAGGATATGATCTCGGTATCCATGTCGATCTTGTAACCGGTCAATAACCGGGCGGCAGCCTTTACATCGTCTTCGGTATAATTGGGTGTGTTTTCTTTACCAAGAGTAAACAGCTCCTGCAATTCACGCGCATAGTTTTCATCAGGCGCGTTTTTCGAATTCAGGTAACCGTTCAGGTAACGCAACATGGCTATATTCAGCGTTACATCCTTTACCATTTTCTTGAAATTGCCAAGCGCGCTTCCCCGCAACAACTGGCTGTAGCTATAAGCGAAAGTAGGTCTTTCAATTACGTTTATTTCAGCTGTCCAGTGATTGGCCCAGAACAAGGTCATCTTCTCACGAACGCTTCTGTCCTGATTTATCATCTGGCCCAGCCACCAGCATTTCATTGATTTGCCCCGTTGAAAATTAGACACAACACCTTTCGAAACGGTATTAACCCAGGTAGAACCTTGTGCTACAGTAAGGTCCGGATCACCGGCCTCGATGTCGGTATTGTCGTAATTCTTTACAGGGGGTGCTGGCAGTGAAGTAGGTACGTTCAACAATTCATTAACTGCGGCTACAACTGTCTTACCAGTAAAATAATCGATGTCTGCTTTTGTTGCCCCGAACATGGTCCTCTTCAGTAAGTGAGCCGCCTGTTGTGCTGTCAGGGTGCCTGCTTGTTGCGTTAAATCGGAATAAATTTGACGTAAGCCTGCATAGTTTTTCGAAGAAGGAGCATTGGCTTTCCTCTTCAGCGAGAAGAATTCTCTTCTATCCATAAGGTTGATTTTGGAAGATTGCTTCATGGTAGTCGGCCTTTTGACTACCTGATGTCAATCCATTTATTGAGCTGTGATTAAAACAAAAATTTTGCCACTTGATGAAATGGGGATAAGTGCCGTACATTTTCATTTGCTGCTCGTACAAGTACGAACATAAAAAAAGCTGCCTCTTAATGAGAAGCAGCTTTGTATATAATAACGATTTTTACTAATTAATATTTTCTATAATCCCTGCTATTCCCTGCCCGCCTCCAACACATGCAGTAACAATACCATATTTCTTGTTCAATCGCTTCATGTCATGTGTTATCTGAATCGTTAACTTACAACCGGTGCAACCCAGCGGATGCCCTAACGCTATTGCACCTCCGTTTATGTTAACAATGTCAGGATTAATTTCCAGTTTTCTTATAACAGCCAGTGCCTGTGATGCAAAAGCTTCATTCAATTCAACCAGGTCAATCTGCCCCAGGCTCATATTGGCTTGTTTTAATACTTTAGGCACAGCCTCAACAGGACCAATACCCATAACGCGGGGATGCACGCCGGCCGATGCACAGGCAATCAGCCGGGAAATAGGTTTCAGGCCCAGTTCATTCACCAATTTTTCGCTCATCACAATAACAAAGGCAGCGCCATCACTGGTTTGTGAGGAGTTACCTGCCGTTACTGATCCGCCGGCTGCAAATACCGGTTTCAGTTTATTCAGCACTTCAATGCTGGTATCCTTGCGTGGCCCTTCATCTGTATCAACAATATAATTACTGGTTTGCTTTTTATTCTTTTCATCCAGGTAAACTTCTTCTACTGTTATGGGTAGAATACCGTTTTTGAAATATCCTTTATCTATCGCGTTAATCGCTTTC
>JAJKIL010000418.1 GCA_021154515.1 Niastella sp.
ATTATTGGCATCATCGTTAATGCCAGTGGCTTACTGTTGCCCATTCTTGAACCGGATGGTGCTTTATATGCCACCATTGCCAAAAACATGACGCAAAGCGGCGACTTTGTTAAATTAATGATAGAAGGCAATGACTGGCTCGATAAACCACATTTTCCCTTCTGGATAACCGCGCTTAGTTTCAAAGTGTTTGGCATTAATTCGTTTGCTTATAAATTACCCGGATTGCTCTTCTGGCTGGCCGGCATTTATTATACCTACGCGTTCGCCAATAAATTATATAATAAGCAAACTGCACAATGGGCCGTGCTTATTTATATTTCGGCGGAACATTTAATACTTTCCAACAACGATGTTCGGGCCGAACCGTTTTTAACCGGGTTAATGATCGGCGCCGCCTGGTATTATTACCTGGCCTATCGCGATAACAAGTTCAGAAATTTTGTAGCTGGTTCATTATTGCTGGCATTTGCAGTAATGACCAAGGGCATCTTCATTGCCTGCATGGTAATGGCCGGTTTTGTTATTGAGTGGATCATTAAAAAAGACTGGAAACAGTTCCTTAATTATCGCTGGTGGCTGAGCATAATAATGGTGTTGATATTCATACTGCCGGAGTTAATCACCCTATATCTTCAGTTTGACTTGCATCCTGAAAAACTGGTATTCGGTCACCACAATGTTTCGGGGATTCGTTTCTTTTTCTGGGATAGCCAATTTGGCCGCTTTTTTAACAACGGTCCAATTAAAGGTTCTGGCGATAAGCTTTTCTTTGTTCATACCATGCTATGGGCATTTTTACCCTGGTCTATTATCCTGTTTATCCTCGTGGGATCAACTATAAAAAACTACCAAACCATTATTTCAAAAAACGGCAATTATATCTGCAGCGGCATTTCACTGGCCGGGTTCCTGGTGTTTTCGTTATCCCGTTTCCAGTTACCGCATTATACCAATATCCTGTTTCCGTTCTTTGCCATAGTAATAGCCAACTGGCTATTGAACCTGAAGCATAAAGGATTGTTGAAGGCCATTACGTATAGCCAGCATACATTGTGTTACTTTCTTTTTGCAGCCTGTATAGGGTTACTGATCCTGGTGAACCTTCCATACAAGATCCCGGCGATTGTTGTCCTGGCGCTTTTGGCGTTGGCAATAGTGCGTCTTTTTCCTGGTAATTCCCTGCAACATGTGCTTACCAGGTCGTTTGCGGTAATAATGGTGGTGAACCTGTTTTTGAATACCTTGTTCTACCCCACGCTGTTTCAGTACCAATCCGGCAATCATGCGGCGGCTTCCCTGAATACACAACAGGGGCCGGTATATATGTTCAATGATGTATCGGCGGAATACGCCTTTCAATTCTATTATAATGGACCGATCCATAGAATTGATACCCGGCAGCTGGATACCATAAAAAACAACATTGTGGTATATACCCAGGATTGGAAAGTGGATACTTTAAAACAGCTGGGCTACCAGGTGCGGGTGGTTGAACAATTTCCCCATTTTCACATCAGCCAGGTTACGGGGAAATTCCTGTATTACAAAAAACGTGACCAGGCTGTGGATCATTTTGTGATTGCCACCATACAACCAGGCGCATTAGCTAACTCACCTTCGCTAAAGCTTCGGCGAGCGAAGAACTTTATAAATATAAACGAACCATTTTTCGCCAGTGATAGGGCCGGTGGGCCTCATCGTCCCACACATACAGGGTATGATGAATATCTTTACTGGTAAGCACCGCGCTTAACTGCAGATTGTTTTCATAAAAAGGGTCTTCCCTGCCTACGGCCAGACTGATGGACAGTTTGCGGATTTTTTCCAGTAATGCTTTGTCAGTTAAATTAGGCATATACATACTGGGCATATTGTAATAGATCTTCTCATCAACATACCCATTGAACAAGTCGGGGAACGACTGTGCAGATAAAGTGAGATCATAGCGGGCGCTCATAGCCACTACTTTATTAAAATATTCCGGGTATCTGAATGCAATGTTCACCGCGTGGTAGCCGCCCAAACTACAACCTGCCGCCGTAAGAGAGGTGAATTTGGATCTGAACATAATGAGCGGTAATACTTCCTGCAAAATATAGTGCTCGTACTGCAGGTGGCGGGTTATTTTTTCACTGGGTGGAACCGGCGCATAAAAACTTTCAATATCAACACTGTCCACACAAAACAATTGCAGTTCTCCCTGTTCTATTTTATCCCGCAGCGCCTCTACAATTTTCCAGTTCTCATAATCATAAAAACGGGCGGTGCGGGTTGGGAAAAAAAGCACTGATGCACCGGCATGACCGAAAACAAGCAGTTCCATGTGCCTGTATAAGGAGGGGCTAAACCACTTATAATACTTTCGCGTCATTGATTATTCAAATGACAGGTAATTTCAGCAAAAAGCTGTTACATGCCTGTTATGAAATTTTGAAGATTGTTGCAAAATGCTGCTGCAACACATCTTTCCATATAAGATACCCCTTTCTGGTTAAATGTAAGCCATCTGCTTCATACAGATCTTTTACCGGCAGTCCGTTGGCATCCAGCATGCGATCGAACACATCGAGGTAATAATATTTACCATTGCTTTTTTCTATCTCAGCTTTGATGAGTTGATTGGTGTACCGTACCGTTTTTTCCAGGTTCCAGCGGGTAATGCTGGGTTTTATAGAGATCCAGGTCATGGGCACATCGGGGAAACGCCTTTGCAGGCAGGCCAGGAACTGACAAAAGAAAATATATACTTCTTCGGGCGTGCGACCATCGCCCAGGTCGTTTTCGCCCGCATAACAAACAATGTGACGGGGCGCATAGGGTTCCATAATGCGATCAAAGAACCAAACGCAGGCAGCCAGGGTGGAACCGCCAAATCCGAGATTAACGGGGTGAAGCGGTTTCAGGTCTTCGTACATATCTGCCCACAATCTTATAGAGGAACTGCCATAAAAAATGGTTTCGGGGGTATACGGTAAAGTTCCTTTTACTGCTTCCAGTTTTTTAACGTCGTTTTCGTACCAGATCATGTGATTGAATTACTTATAATAAGTAGCCCGTTGGGGCCACGTAAATTTCGCGTCGAAATTACAGTAATTACTACTATCATGCCACCCATTCTCCACAATGTGCGTAACATACTGATAACGTTGCTGTAACTTTAAGGTAGCACGCCCGGGATAATTTTGTTAAAAACAGTGAAGGGATTTATTCGTATAATTAAAGCCGATCCTGTGTTCTGGGGTGTTTTGCTTATCGTTCTCACCATAAGCGGAATTAGTCTTGCTGTCTTTTCGCCCAGAGCCATTTTTTTTGGTCTGAATTCAATCCATACGCTATACCTGGATACATTTTTTCAGAATTACACTTTATTGGGCGATGGAGTGTTTTCCATCGCCATTTTTTTAATTCTGTTACTGGCAGAAAGAGCAACTTTAGCTATGCAGGTGATCACTGCCTACCTGTTTTCAGGCATTGTATCGCAAATATTGAAACGGGCATTTCATGCCCCCAGGCCGCATGCCGTTATTTCAAATACTGAGTACCCCTGGTTTATTGAAGGCATCACCCATACCGGTATGACCAGCTTTCCATCCGGCCATACTACTTCTGTTTTTGCCCTTGCTACCATCCTTGCGTTGAACACAGCCGATAAACGTTTTTCGATCATTTACCTGGTCACAGCCATTATTACCGGGTATTCACGTATTTACCTGGGACAGCATTTCCTGGCCGATGTAACCGCCGGCGCTTTAATTGGCACTTTTTCGGGGCTGCTGGTATACTGGTATTTGCGCCAGGTGAAAATTGAATGGGTGGGCGTGAGAAAAGAATCTTATTCGATATAACAATAAACAAAGTTTCATGATCCTTACATTCCGTATGCCGTCTGAGCCGGTGAAAAAATGGTTGAAACTGGTAATCAAGATCGTTATCACGGCATTGTGCATCTGGTATATCTCGCATAAGATCGATCTGAAGAAATTGTCAGAGGTACTTGTATTAGCCAATCCGTTATGGATCGTTTTATCCATTGGCGCTTTTATGTTCTCCAAAATGTTGTCTTCATTCAGGCTGAATGTTTATTTCCGGAATATTGATATTCACCTGCCTGAATGGACAAATATCCAGCTGTACTGGCTGGGCATGTTCTACAATCTGTTCCTGCCTGGTTCCATCAGCGGAGATGCATACAAAGTTGTTCGGCTTACCAAAGATTATAATGTAGCCTATAAAAAAACCACTGCTGCCGTGTTGCTCGACCGCTTCAGTGGTTTGCTGGCGCTGGGATTGTTGCTGGGCGTTTTCTGGATAATTGCTTTTAAAGGCGGTTACTATAGCGTTTGGCTGATGACCGGCATCTTATCAGGCATTCCTGTTCTCTATTTCCTGATAAAAATATTCTTTCCCTATTTTCTGCGTGGTTTCTTCCCCACTTTTGCCTGGGGACTGGCCGTACAGTTCTTCCAGGTGGTATGTATGTATTGCATTTTACAGGCGTTACATATACAAACCCATACCGAAGATTATATGCTCATCTTTTTAATTTCCTCGGTAGTGGCGGTGTTACCTTTTACCATTGGCCGATTAGGTGCCCGGGAAGTGGTATTCTTATGGGGCGCGCACATTTTTGGCCTCGATCATACCGTATCTGTAATGGCCAGCCTCTTATTCTATGGAGCAACGGTCGCTTCTTCCCTGCCCGGATTACCTTTTATCTTTATAGATCCTTTAAAAACCAACACGCCAAAACCTGCACCTCAGCCATATGCTACAACAATGGAATAATGTTCTCTTGCATTTACGCACAAACAAAATAACCTGGTTATTTATCATTGCAGCTGTTTTGTTATTTACCGGTATAGGCGCTGCACCGATGTATATACTGGATGAAGCCCGTAATGCACAGGCCGCCCGGGAAATGATGGAACGTCATGACTGGATAGTTCCCACCTTCAATGGAGAATTGCGAGCCCATAAACCACCGCTGCATTATTATTTTATGCAGCTGGCGTATCACGCATTCGGGATGAATGCTTTTGCCGCCCGCTTTTTTTCGGCCCTGTTTGGCTGGTTAACTTTATGGATCACCTGGTATTTTACCCGGCGCTTTGTAAGTTATGGTACAGCCATCTGGTCGGTAGCCGTGTTGCTGGTAAGCACCCATTTTTTGTTTGAGTTCCGCATGTCGGTGCCAGACCCTTACCTGATCTTTTTTATAACAGCGGGCATTCTTTGTTTTTATGCGTATGCCCAGGAGCGGAAATTAAAATGGTTGATTGGCTCAGCGGTGGCCGCTGCCCTGGCCACGCTGGCCAAGGGACCAGTGGCACTGGCATTACCGGGCGCGGTACTGGTGTGGTGGGTCGTTTCGCAAAAGAAATACGAACTGTTGTTCTCCTGGAAAATGATCCTGTATATGGGAGTTA
>JAJKIL010000419.1 GCA_021154515.1 Niastella sp.
CCGAAAAAACGCAGGCTGAGCGCAAAAAGATAGCTAAGAAATTCTACCATAATTTTATTGACTCCTTTATAGAGACCATCAAAATGGTTTCGGCCAGCAACAGTTATATTGAAAAACGGGTGACCGGTAACTGGGAAGTGCTGAATGAACTGCACAAAACCGGGCGCAGTTGCCAGATCCATCTGGGCCATACCTTTAACTGGGAATGGGCTAACCTGGCTGGCGCCAAAGAAATGAAGTATACCTTCCTGGGTGTGTATATGCCCATTAAGAACCAGTCGCTTGACCGGTTGTTCAAAAAGCTGCGCTCAAAATCAGGCTCCGTATTGATACCTGCCACGGAAATGCGCAAATCCATGATTCACTGGCGTCATGAGCAATATTGCATTGGACTGGTGGCAGATCAGGCGCCTTCAAACCCCGATAAATGTTTCTGGTTAAGCTTTTTTGGAAAGCTCACTCCGTTTGTTAATGGCCCCGAAACCGGTGCACACAGCGGTAACATTCCCGTTGTATTTGCCAATATTGAAAAACCACGCCGTGGTCATTACAAAGTTGTATTAACCCTGGCTGAAGATCAACCCGCTACACTTCCAAAAGGACAACTCACTCTGCGGTATGCCCGTTACCTGGAAAATGTTATCAGGCAACAACCCGATATGTGGCTGTGGAGCCACCGTCGCTGGAAACGGGAATGAAAGGAAGAATACAGTAAGTTATTGATTCATGATTAAGATCACCTTTTCTAACTAACTACACGTTCCTGATTTAATAAAAACTTCACGTTACAAAGCCTTAAGGCACTGCTGCGTATCAGGTAACGCAATGGAACTCTTAATCCTGATCAATTTCTCGGCAGTGTTATAACGATAACTATAACGAATAGGTTAAACGGGCAGATTTAACATTGCTGGATCGCAATGAATATATTACTTTTGGTTAAGGTCCAGGTAAAGCAGAACCAGGCCTGATTAGTCAGTGCACACATCATCAACCCTACCAGTATCCCATCAATAGGAACTACAGTTACTCTTCCCTACCCTTTTCCTCACATTAAACCCTTAACCATTATGCTTAAGACTAATGCCAGCGTGGCTATTGTAAATGACCACATTCTGCTACGCAACGGACTTGTAAATTTTATCCGGGGCCTCGAAACCTACGCCATCCTGTTTGAGGCAAACAACGGAAAAGATTTTATCAAACAATTACTCCCCAGGTACTTACCGGACATTGTATTACAGGACATCAATACGCCGGAAAGAGATGGTTACGAAACAGCTCTTTGGCTTAAACGTAATTACCCTGGCATTAAGATCCTTGCCTTATCGCAATACGATAACGAGCATTCGATCATTCGAATGATGAAAAACGGCAGCAAAGGTTATATCCTGAAAGATATCGACCCCTTGCAGTTCCGCCGGGCGCTTGACTCGCTTTTGCGAAAAGGTTTTTTCTACTCGGAATTGATCACTGGTAAACTCATTCATGCTGTTAGTCAATTAAATGAATCGGAAGAAGCACTAAAAAGTATTGTTTCACTGAATGCGCGGGAAATTGATTTCCTGAAACTGGTTTGCTCGGAAATGACCTATAAGGAAATTGCTGAAAAAATGTTCCTTAGCGCCCGTACGATAGACGGTTATCGCGACGCGTTATTTGAAAAGTTGAATGTAAAAAGCAGGGTTGGACTTGTATTGTTTGCTATCAAGACCAATATTGTGAACGTATAGAGGAAGTCAGATCAGTCAGTGGATCAGTTAGTCATGTTAGTCGGAAAGTCAAATGAGTCAATAGTAGGGTTGACTCATTTGACTTTTTTGACTGAACAATTTATTTGATTAGTTTAAGACACTGGTGTCCTTCACGATCTCAATGCCTTGTTGTAAACGTATGGCGTTAAATCCACCCAATACATTCCGCAGGTTGTGTATGCCCTGCCGCTTCATGAGCGATGCAGCTATTACACTGCGGTAACCACTACCGCAATAGAGGTATAAATTCTGGTTCTCTTCAATATTGGCCATAGAACCGGGATCGGTCAGCTCATTTAAAGGTATATTTATGGCGCCGCGAATATGACCATCGGCAAATTCGGTTTCACGTCGTACGTCTACCGCTATCAGGTGATCGTCGTAAGGCAGGTCCATTGCCAGTTCATCTACTTCCACATCAATGATTAAGTCAATTTCTTCTCCTGCCTTGCGCCAGGCTTCTACCCCACCCGCCAGGTAACCATGTATTTGCGAAAAACCAACACGGGCCAATCGCACTACACTTTCTTTTTCCTGGCCTTCATCTGTCACCAGCACAATAGGTTTATCAAATGGCAATAAACTACCGGCCCACTCGGCAAAACGGCCTTCAAGACCAATGCTTATGGAACCAGGTACAAAGCCTTTGGTAAACTCACCCGCGCTCCGGGTATCGAGGAGGATGTTTTCCTCATCTTCGAGCCATTTCTTGAGTTCGGTCACGCTCAAAGGAGTTAGCGCTGTCTCTAATATCTTCTCGAGGCTATCATAGCCCTCTTTATTAATTTTTGCATTGATGGGGAAGTACAAAGGAGCGGCCGGTAAATCGGCTAATACTGCCTTTATGAACTCGTCTTTCGTTTGAGGCTGCAGGGCATAGTTGTTTTGCTTTTCTTCCCCTATTGTACTTGAAGTGGCGGGTCCCAGGTTCTTGCCACAGTTGCTACCAGGGCCATGGGCCGGGTATACAATTACATCATCGGGCAAGGTGGCAATCTTTTGGGTTAAGGAATCGAACAGCATCGTAGCCAGCTCGTACTTGTCCAAATTGCCGCTGCTCAGGTCAGGCCGGCCTACTTCACCCACAAATAAAGTATCGCCGGTAAATACCGCATGTGCTTTCCCGTTCTCATCGCGCAGCAGGTAACAGGTGCTTTCCACCGTATGCCCGGGGGTGTGCAATACCTCAATGGAGGCTTTGCCTAAAGGAAAGCTTTCACCGTCCTTCGCCAGATGAATGGGAAAACTGGTTTCGGTTTTAGGACCGTAAACGATGGGGGCGCCGGTGGCTTTTTGCAGATCGAGGTGGCCGCTGACAAAGTCGGCGTGAAAATGGGTTTCAAGGATGTATTTGATCTCAGCATTCCGTTCCTGAGCAAGCTGAACATAACTGTCAATGTCCCGGAGGGGGTCAACTATGGCCGCAACACCATCACTTTCAATGTAATAGGCTGCTTCACTCAAACAGCCGGTATACAGTTGCTTAATAAACATGTAGTCTTATTTTGGTGCAAAGGTATACCATAACAAGTTAACCCGTAGCCTTTTGAGCTACAGGTTAACCTGTTTTACAAATTTGTTGTCTCCGTCTTATCAGATGTTGAGGTCGTCCACGCATTTCATGATGTGAGCAACCCGTGAACTGTTAACAGAATAGTAAATGAATTTACCATCCCGGTCAGTTTTCACGATGCCTGCCCTACGTAAAATTGCGAGGTGCTGGGAAGCAACGGACTGCTCCAACCGCAGACGTACATAGATCTCCGTCACGGTAAGACGCTTGTTCTCATCGATCAGTTTAACGATCTGTTGACGCAGCTTGTGGTTCAAGGCCCGAAGTATCATCGCCGCCTTTTTCAGGTTCAGGAAGTCAACTTTTACCGATTCACCATCCCCACCATCTGCATTTAAGACCATGGAGTAATTGGTTGTTACGTTCATGTGCACATCAGAGCTTTTAAGATATTTAATAGGATAACGCTAAAGATCAAATTTACAAGAAAATTGATATGCTAGGGAGCAAAGGGGGATAAAAGTTTCATTTGGTCATTTTTTGGTATAAGTGTAAAATTCTTTTAGATAAACGGGCTCAGTGTACGCCAAGTTGGCAAAATTCTGGCTCAAATGCATACTGGTGGCTAGTTTAGCAAGTGATTTAGCAATATCAAGTTTTTCATTTATAAATAGAACGTTAGGATACCTGCTTACATTTTTCCACTTAAAGCTGCCATTTCCAAAGCATACCAACGATCGGTTATTTAACGCTTCTTTAAAACTTAATTCGTCAAGGATCATCGCTTTAGGGGCTACGATCTCCTGTAACTGCTCATCATACACTGCAGTAAACACTTCCATGCGGCGGGCATCTATCATTGGACAATAACACAGCGGTGGCGTCATATGCGAAGCCTCACTACCCAGTTGATTGATGGCTGCATAAGCCATTACCTGCAGGGTATTAATTATTATGAGCGGTATTTGTAGTGCGAAACATAATCCCTTAGCCGTTGCCATGCCCACGCGCAAGCCGGTATAGGAGCCGGGTCCGGCGGTTATGGCTACGGCCTGCAGCTGCTGCATGGCTACTCCTTTTTGATGTAATAAGTTGTTTATAGCCACCTGTATCCAGGCTGCATGGTCCTTCTGGTTATCATTAGTAAGCGTACCTATAACTTCTCCGTTTTCCGCTATGGTTACACTGGCCTGGTCGGTAGCTGTATCTATGCTTAATATCATCTTCTTTGTATAAAAAGTTACTTCCTGGTTTTAAATATCGGCTGCAAGCAAATACAGATTGCGTTGCCGCATCGCGGTTCTGCCTCGCCCACCGAAGCTTTAGCGTAGGAGGGCCCTTTGCCTTCTGCCCTTTTGCCTACTGCTCCGGCTTAGCCGAGATCAACTGCCTTTTGAAGTGCAGGCGCCGGTGTATAACGTGCATCCTTATGGCTTAATTCAGTCAGCAGTTCATACACCCGCGTCAATCCTATTTTTTCGCTCCATTCAAATGGACCATAAGGATAGCTGGTACCCAGCTTCATGGCAATATCAATTTCCTCCCTGGTGCTTACCTGTGCGCCCAATGTATAAAACGCTTCATTGATAATGGTTGCCAGCACTCTTGCCGTGATCATTCCGGGAATATCAGGCGCCACTACATACTGCCATTGCCACTGTTCAAAGATGGTTTTTATCGATGCTTCGCTAACAGTAGCGGGCAACGCTATTTCTGTTACAGGCCGCTGTAATAAACCAGGCCAGGCATTTATCCGAATAAAGTTGGCGCCTGTTTTATTTGTTGTCCAGGGAACGGCATTCACTATTACCGGCTTCGGCTGCAACCGTTTCAACTGTTGTGTTCTTTCTGCGTTCAATTCAAACAACAGATCCATATACACATCGGCATCAGCAATGGTCAATGAACGAACGGAATCAACCCAAACCACCGTAATGGCTTCCGGCAGCTTTTTGGTCAGCAATTCCTGCTTTAATACCTCGTCGGCTAAAATGGCCACTGTCATGGGCTTGTGAATTTACCCGCAAAGAAAGATTATTTATCGGGAATGGTTAACAGAAAGGCAGAAGGCACATGGCAGAAAGAAATACAGACAGCCCTCTTCTGCCCTTTGCCCTTTACCTTTGCCGTATATTTGGCCATGCAAAAGAATATCATCTCTACCACCCAGGCGCCAGCTCCTATTGGCCCCTATAGCCAGGCTGTACAGGCCG
>JAJKIL010000420.1 GCA_021154515.1 Niastella sp.
TAGATGTTTACGAATGAAGTGGGGGCTTTACTAGATAAATTTAAATACTGACCGGCCGATATTGGAAAAATGTAAGAAAAAGGTAAATTTTTATAAATAATTATGAATTTACAAGCTACAGGCGGTATCTTTAACATCTTATCCCCGTTGCGTGCCCTTTTAGCCCCAGCGGTAAATAACTTCTAATTATACTATTAAGATTCTCTATAAAGTGAGAGTTTTATTTTCTCTCATGTGACTGACGCCGTTCGATTTCTATCGTGACGGCTCTTTTTTGTAGCATACCTCCTTAAAACAAGAGGTGCCACGTTTGTTACAAACGTAGCACCTGTTTAAACGGAAGAACGAAGTTGTATTAGTTGAAAATAAGTTCGGGATATGGGATATCGAGCCGCGATTTAAGATCGGTACAGCGATACATCAATATATTAATGATAGCTTCGGTTGAATACCGGTATTGTACGCTGGGTGTTTCAGGATCGTTCACCCAGTTATTGAATGTATCGGTAAAATCATCATCTATTTTATCAGGAGTGGTGATGCCGATCTTCTTCAGGGCGGCGGCATTACATTGTTGCTCATATTGACCCTGAATAGGAATAGCGATCATTTTTTTCTTCAGGTACAGCGCTTCTGCCGGGGTTTCAAAACCGGCGCCGCATACAATACCATGACAGCTGATAAGGCTGCGGTTAAAATCTTTTGAATCAACCGGGCGGAAGTTCATATGGTCGACGGTATATGGTTTTAAAGCCTGGCGGCTGAACACCTCGAACCGGTGGTCTTTGAAAGGCTTCAGCAATTCTATTAACTGCTTGTCGCAATAGGAGGGCAGGTATACGGTTATATGACCTTTATTGGTGGTTTCAGCCTGTAAGATCTCTTCTTTAATGACGGGTGAAAAAATGAAGTCATCATAGCTTTCGAAGTGCAGGCCGATATAGTTGGTAGCCTTGGCATAATTCTGCAGAATCCATTCCCCCGCTTTGCTTGGTTTATCTGGCCGGGGAGTTTTATCAGATACAAAGCTGGCCTGGTGGCCGAAGTTTACCGAAGGCACTTTTTTACGGGCGCAGGCTAAGGAAGTAATGCATTCAAAATCGTTAATTACCAGGTCGTATTTTTCAACGGGGAGGTCGCGCACTTCTTTCATCACTCTGTACGGTGAAATGCTTTTAACGATCTTCCAGTAATCAAGACTGCCATCACAGGTGTAAAACAGGCTCATTCCCTTGCTGCGGTATTTAATAGGGGCATTTAAGGGGAGCGTACTGTTGGCGCCGCTTAAAAAGATGTCAACCGTACCAAATTTCTGTAAATAGGGCAACAGCTCCATGGCACGACTGATGTGTCCATTGCCGGTAGCCTGTATTGCATAAAATATCTTCATAATGTTGAATGTCTTCGGCTGAATTTAAATAGCCAGTGAGTTGATGTAAAAACTGATCTCATCAGTTAACACATTTACTTTGGCCGGTGTATCGATAGCAGTTTGCGGAAAATCTTTTTCGTTGTATTCAAAAATGGTCCATTCGTTTTGACGGTACTCGAGGGCGGTTAAATGCTCCACCCAGTCGCCCGAATTCAGGTACGTGACTTTGCCTTTTTCGTTTTCGATCACTCTTTTTTGCGGCTGGTGAATATGGCCGCAGATCACATACTCATATTTCTTCTCAATGGCCAGTTCGGCTGCAATTTGTTCAAAGGCATCTATTTTGGCCATCTTGTTCACACTGGCCATAACATTTTTTGAAATGGATACCTTTTCACGGCCAAAAGCTTTCATCACAAAATTTACCATTCTGTTAAACAGGATCAGTGCCCCATAACCGCTGCTGCCCAGTTTTGCCAGTACCTTGGCGCCTCCCCTGGTGGTATTGTCAAACACATCACCGTGAAAGATCCAGGTCATTTTATTGTCAATCTCCAGCACCAGTTTATCGGTCAGCGTAAAATGGCTGAGCTGGAAATCGGCATAGCGGCGAAGTAACTCATCATGGTTGCCCGTAATGTAAAAAACGCGCGTCCCTTTTGTAATCAGGTTCAATACCTCTTTTATAACCGCCATATGGGAGGCAGGGAAGTAACGTTTGGAAAATTGCCACCCGTCAATAATGTCCCCGTTAAGGATAAGAATATTAGGCAGGATACTTTTTAGGTAAGCAACCAGCTCCTTTGCACGACATCCGTATGTACCTAAGTGTACATCAGATATAACTACCACATCTACTGCTCGTTTTTCCATTGAGTTTGGGTTTATCAAAATTCCCTCATATATATGACCTCATTGTTACAGTATTATTAAGATGCCGTTAGTATTATGTAAACTAATTGTTACGGAGCCGGTTGTAAAGTGGTGCCCGGTTGGGGGTAAGGGTAATCATTTGTTCACACTGGAAACACAATACGTTAATATGGCAGGTGTACCTTAGGGTCCGTTTTATTGCTGTGTGTTATACATAAATAACAATCGTAGCAGTTTCTTAATGTTGACCGGCGGAGCTTTTTTAAGTTTCGCCCTTTTTTTGTCCCTGCACAAAACCGCATACCAAAGCCAAACGCGAAAACCCGGTTTGCAGGTTTTCGCGTTATACCTTGAGGGTCCCCTTTCTCTCTTTATTGAATGATGAGTTGTCGCACCCCTTTCTCCTGGGTGGTTTTGTTAATGATCCGAACCATGTAAATGCCTTTGCCCAGTTCATTACCGGTGTTTATATTGCCGGTAAGGGCATTGGTAAAAGAATAACGCTTTACTAATTGTCCGCTTACGCTGTGAATGTTCACTTCCCAGTTGCCGCGTTTGGTGTTGCTGAAGATAAGGCTGGTAGCGCCTTTGGCAGGGTTAGGGTATAATTTAAATTGTTCGTTGGCGGTTGCATTTACCTTTATTGCACGAACGGCCGAATATTGTACAGACCCGTTTGCATCTGTTTGTTTAATTCTGAACAGCAGGGTCTTGTTATTATCGGCTAATTGTACCGCGTACGAATAACTATAGGCGCCGGTTTGCGGGGTACTGGTTTTTGCAGCCAGCTCAGCAATGTTTCTAAAAGATTTTCCATCAGTGCTTTTCTGTATTTCATAATTGCGATTGTTTTTTTCGTTTTGCGTGATCCATTTAATATCGATGGTAGCATCGTTTATTTTATTAGTTGTAAACGATGTGATATCTGCCGCCAGAACCGTCTGTGGGCAATACTTATAGGTGATCCTGAAATTCACGGCATCCTGAGCCGATCCTTCCAGGTTATTGTTGATGCTGCCCTGGGCGGCGGAATAGGTAGAGGTAGTGTAATCGAATTGAACCGAATCGTGTCCCATAAAATCAGCCGTATTATACAAGGTGTAGGTAGTGCTCTTTTGATTCATTACATACAGCGGTCCCTGTTGGGTAAAATCGGGTCCTGAATTGGAAATGCCATCAGAACCGGCGAGGGAAAAATAACCATATTGTTTTTGGAACTAGCTGGTCAATGGGTCAAGTAGGGCCGTACTGTTTATTTTATCGTCGCGGAACACTTTTACGCGGTAATTGCTTACCGGGTTGGCTTCCCCATTTTCCAGTTTAAAGTTATATATGAGGGTTATATTGGTTGTAATGTCTACTTCGGTTAAAGTGCCCAGTGTTGGGTTTAACCGGGGAAACGAAAAGGAATATAAAGAATTACCTGATGCGTGTACCGTAGTATCGTAAGAAAGGGTGTAGTTGTTGCTGCTGCACTGTGCTTTACTGTTGTATGTTATTAAAAGTATAACAGGAAGCAGAAGGGTCGGTTTCAACATTTTCATAGTATTGGAAATTGCCCCAAAGAAACGGTTGTTGGTAGGAGAGACACATATTGGTTTATGGGTATTAGAGAGAATTAAATGATTCTATGTAGCTTCTGTGGAAAGATGTTTAAGTTATTAGGTTCGTAAGTTATTGAGTTCTTGAGTTTGTTAGTTCGGTTTAAAGAGCTGCTATTATTTAAACTGTTCGAATTGGGGCGTTTGCCGTTTCACGTTTGCCGTTTGCCACAGGCAACTCAACACCGATAATACTCCACTTCAACCTAATCTCTCTTAGATTCTAAAGTAAACCCAATAGTTGTTCCAACATCGGGCGTGCTGCGCACATGAATGCTTTGTCCGTGAGCTTCAATAATGTGTTTGCAAATGGCGAGGCCTAAACCGGTGCCGCCTTTATCGCGGCTACGGGCGGTATCGGTGCGGTAAAAGCGTTCAAAAATTCGGGGCAGGTGTTCTTCTTCAATACCAATACCATCGTCGCTTATTTCAATCAGCACGTGCTGGTCGTCGGTATCATAAATACTGGCTACTATATTACCGTTATGCTTGCCATACTTGGTGGCATTTTCAACGAGGTTAATAAGCACCTGTTTTATTTTTTCTTTATCGGCAAAAACGGTGATGGGTGCTTCGCAGCCTTTCTTGATTACGGTGCGGATATTTTTTGCCTGCGTTTTTATGGAAAGGGAATCGTAGATCTCTTTAATAAGGTCCTGAATGACAAAGTTCTGTTTGGCCAGTAATTGTTCGCCGCGTTCCAATTTTGAGATCTCATCCAGGTCGTTCATCAGGTTCACCAGGCGGTCTACGTTTTTGGACGTATTTTCCAGGAACCTTTTGGCAATGGCCTCTTCTTCCATGGCGCCTCCCAACAAGGTATCAACATAACCCTGAATGGCGAAGATGGGCGTTTTAAATTCATGGGCAAGGTTTTGAAGGAACTCCTTGCGGTAGGCTTCGTTCTGGCGTAACAATTCAATTTCACGAATGCGGTGTTCGCCCCATGCCTCCACATCGGCGCGAACTTCGTCGATGCTTTTTTGGGGAAGAATGTATTTGAAATACATCTCTTCTTTTTTGGTAGCCTTGGTTTGGTATATGAGCTTGTAGATCAGTTTTATTTTGCGGTAAATAAAACGCTCCATGGTAACCAGTATCAGCCAGTAACTGCCTGCAAATACCACCAGCAGCGAACCCAATCCGATCTGCCAGTTGCTGGTAAGAATAAGAATACCAACGGCAATAGGAAAAGCTAAGATAGCTGCTGTAAAAGCGGCCAGTTGCCGCGGTGAAAAATTTTTGGCTGAAGACATATTTTACGCTGAATGCTTAACGCTCAACGCTGAACGCTGATTATATGTGCCTCAAATCAGGATTTGTACGTCCAGTGTTCGCGGACATTTATTCGAAGTTAATGTTTAACGCTGAAATTTCCCCTTTTGGGCATTCAGCATTACGCGTTCAGCGTTTGGCGTTCTACATGGTGAATTTATAGCCAACCCCTTTAACGGTGGTAATACAATCGATGCCGAGCTTTTGGCGAATTTTTCGAATATGAACGTCGATGGTACGGTCGCCAACGATCACATCGTTACCCCAGATCTGGTTAAGGATCTCGTTCCGCAGAAATACACGGCCGGGTTTCGATGCCAGCAGGTACAGCAGTTCGAATTCTTTTTTCGCTAATACAACTGCTTTGCTATCGACCTTGGCTTCAAACTTAACCGGATCAATTTCGAGGTTATCGATCTTGATCACTTTTTCTTCCGGTTCTTTATTGATGCGGCGAAACATAGCGTGTATACGGCTTACGAGAATTTTAGGGCTTACCGGTTTGCTGATATAATCGTCTGCACCGGTTTCCAGGCCCTTAACGTGTGAGCTTTCATCGCTGAGGGCGGTGAGGAATACGATAACAGTATCTTTAAAAGCCGGTTGAGCACGTAAAATTTCGCAAACCTCCACCCCGTTCTTGCGGGGCATCATAATATCCAGGATAATCAGGTCGGGCTGACTTAATTTAGCTTTTTGAATGGCATCATCCCCATTATTAGCTGTCACTATCTCATAACCCTCTTTGGTAAGATTATACCGGATAATTTCCACTATATCAGGCTCGTCATCTGCAATCAGGATTTTGCCTTTAACATTCATTAAATGAAATTTTTGCAAACCTACTCGAAAAGGTTCTACCCTGTAAATGATAATATTGAGTTCACAATTTGTTAATATGTGAAGGTAAAGAAAAAGACTGCATGGCCACCGGATGGAAAGTGGGCTGGGAGTTACAAAGTATTCGGTATTAATCAGAAAGGTCTTTCTTCCCGCAAAAACGATACCGTGCTAATTAAATCGATATGTTTTTAGCCTGAAATGTTCTGATATTCAAAAAGAGCGATCTGGTTTTACAAGAACAGATCCGGTTTTCATTAAATCGACAATCGTTTTTCAGAAAAGAGAGTCTGTTTTCAGGGAAACGGAGTCTGTTTTTATAAATAAATGATTGTTTTTAGCAAGAACGGTGCTATCCCTGAAAGTTTAGGCTTGTTTGTCAGGTAGCATGCTTCAGTTCGTTTGAAAAATTGAGGGTTTGATTGAAAAACCGGCTCTGTTCCTTTGAAAACAGCGTTTGTTTTTATAATAATTGAACCTGTTTTTGTAAGGAATTGAGCCCTTGTGCCTGATTACCAGTGTTACCAGTTCCCCATTATGGGGCTTACGTTATCCATGACAGGACTTTTTGACTTTCTTTTACTAACTTTCGCCGGTAATTATTGTTTTCTTAATACAGAAAAGCGCTAACCGGACCAATAACAGCCCTATACAACCCTTTGGTCATATTTTTGCTCTACCCCTAGATGTGCAGCATATGAGGATACATATACTAATTATTGCAATTTGTTTATTGATTTGGCAATCGGATCTTGCGCAAACTTCATATCCTATGAAGGTGCCCATGGAGCGTGAATTATGGCATAGCAATATCGATAAGCAACAGAAAAAGGCTATTCAGTTTGTTAACCAGGGCAAAATTTCAGCTGATACCACCGTTAGCCTGCAAATTATGGATGCCCTCATCCGGGGCGTTGATGAGCTGGAGAATCAGATTGAAATGGATTCTACCCTTAACGGCAATGGAAAGATCAAATACCTGCGCAGTATCGATTACCTGTTACAAAACTATTTTTCAAACCTCAACCGGCGCGATTTTCCCGCCTCGCTGGCCCCGGCGCTTATAAATGCATTTGGCCAGTGTATGGAGCTGGACAAACAACATAAAAGCTTTGGTTCCGTCATAGAAAGCAATGACTACGGAGTTGATAAAATGCTGATAGAGTCGCTCAAATATTCCGAAGACAACCCAGGCATGTCGGGCGCCCGCATTGTATTAATGCGAAAGTACCTGACCTTACACCCAGACCAGATAATGCCCGAACTGGCTAAAAATCCCAACGCCTATTTTGCCGATAGTTTAATAAAAGTGGCGTTGAGCACCGATATCACGAAAGTATACGATTATGCCCAGGCCAGTAATAAACTGGGCGATCGCATTCGCCATCACAGTGATTCAACCGTGCAACTGGTAGCGCGTATTGCCACCAGCAAAAGCGGCCAGCTGTATTTTCCATTTTTAGATAACCTGATGCGGGGAAAAATTACCCTGCAGGCTATTGACAGTGTTAAGGAGAATGACCTGGGTTATTTCAGATTACTGGTAAAAACCAGGATCGAATATATTGAAAGGTCTTTGCCGCCCTATAATGATACCGCCAATCAATTGCAGACCTTAACGGAAATGATGAAGCGTAAGGCGAATCAATATTTTATTCGCGAAATAAATGCGCTGCATACCAATCCCAATGACAACATTCGTTTTCGCCGGCTCGATGGGTTAACCGCCCAGGAACTGTATTACCTGGCCGTGTTGGGTGAAGATGAAATTTATACTTCCAGTTACACCCGTGGGGTATATCCCCGTATTTGGCAACGCATGGCCAAACCGCGCGCCGATAGCCTGATCATGAGCGTTCATGGTGATTTTTTCAGAAAGTTCATTAAAATGGCTGCCGGTTATAATGAGCTGACCGACTTTTTGGGTAAAATGGATAAACAGAATGCCGAAACCATGATGAAGGCGTTTGTGATAGGATTGGAAAAACCCCGTAGAATAAACGACCTCGAAGATGCGGTTGACGTAGCTGATTCTTACAGCAGCATCATGGATAAGAATAAAGAACTGGCTGATTTTATATTGAATGAGGTGAATGTTAGCTATACTAAAAATGTGCAGGAAAATAACAAGCGTGGAATGGTTATTTATAACCTGCTGCGTATTTTGTTTGAATCAGCCGATACAACCAAAAAAGTTGATCTGTCAGCGTTGTTGGGCATTCCTTCTATTTATGGTAAAGATTATAGCAGCCTCGCAGACGACAGTGGCCGGGTAATTCAACAGGTGTTCTTTTATGGTGATGAAGATAAAGACGGCCAGAACTCGTACCAGAACTTTATGAATATGTTCCGGGGCAAACCTGGCTGGCGGGTTGATGAAAGAAAGGCCGAATGGACTTCCATTACATCTACCAAAGGAAAACCCGTATGGATATTTGCCAACAAACCATTGTATGGGGAAGATGACCCTGATGATAAAGCCCAGAATAAACTGATCGAATACCTGCAGGCGCGTAATTTAACGCCAACGGTAGTGATCCATCGCGGACATAGTTATCACCTGTCAACTACCATACAAAAGTTGCCTTCGAGCGCCCGGATCATAGTGTTGGGTTCCTGCGGCGGATATAATAACCTGAATGAAGTATTAACGGCCTGTCCCGCTGCGCATATCGTTTCTTCAAAACAGGTGGGTACCAAAAAAGTGAATGAACCTATTTTGCAGGCTATCAACGAGCGGTTGCTGGTGGGGCGCAATATCGACTGGATAAGTATGTGGCGTGAGTTGAAAAAGAAATTCGTTACCGGCGATGCCAAGGAAATGTTCGACGATTATATTCCACCATATAAAAATCTCGGCGCTATTTTCATTAAAGCTTACCGTAAATCCATGGGTGAGTAGGCAGAAGGCCCTCCTACGCTA
>JAJKIL010000421.1 GCA_021154515.1 Niastella sp.
AACAACGCCGATTCAATAATGTAGGAGGCATTGCCATTATCGGTGTATGTTTGAAAATTCACATCTACATTCAATGGATTGCCCACAGTGACGGAACCCAGGGGATGAACATTAGTAGTCACCTGTTCTCCGGGGCACCAGCCGGCCCGGTTGTACACCCAGGTGCCCGACTGCGGATATAAATTATTGCTGCCGCAATTGTCCTTCCAGATTGTTTTGGTTTCCTTTAAACTGTTGTTGGCATACACCTGATAATATTTGCTGCAGAATTCTGAACAACCGGTATTGTCGCTGCCATGACCGGTAACGGTAAAATTCATGTTAGCCTGCTGCGTGTTGGCAGGCACGGTTAAGGTCGTAGCTGGCAGGTAATTCTCTATGGGGTCGGTGGACCGGCCAAATGGAAAAGCGCCATGCCACAATCTTTTAATACCAGTTACATTGCGGGGCGGTACACCTTCGATAAAAGCGAATTTTATATTACCGGTAAATCCGCCGGAGTAGTTATGATAACTCAACCGGATAGTCGCTGCATTTTTCAGCAGGGGATAAAAATCTGTTACATCAAAATAATACCGCTGCTTCCAGCCCCAGGGTGTTCTGGGATAAGAGGCATTGGCGTATGGAGTAATGAGCCGGGATAATTCAAACGTATCGGTAGGCGTCATTAAAAAATTCTGTACTGTATAATCCCAGTCGCCACAATATTGCGTACCGGCCGGGCACTGGTATTTACCCAGTGTAAATACCATAATTATTTTGCGATAAGAAACAGTGCCGGAAGGAAAATTTACAGGGGAGTCGAAATCATTGTACCAGTCGAGCTGTACATCATTTTGCGCCTGTACCCAGGTAGTGTCGCCGGGGTTGGCTAAACTTTTTGCAGATAGCAGAAAAACAATACTGAGCAATAACATAACTGCCCGTACAAAATGGCTCATTTGTTACAGTTGAGTTTTGGTTGTCAAATTATTTATATCTGATCCGGGAATCTGATCTGTGTTTCGAAAACCAACAGATCATGATCGTTTTTCAAATAGTACAGTTGGGCTATATATTATTATTACGTTAATAGAGTAAAAAAAGGGGGAGACAGGGTGACTACAATACCGGGACAACATCGGGACAAACGGGATTTTCCACATTTTCACCCCCTCCTATACAGGTATTCACTTAACCATAACACATAACATAAATGTGTCACATTAACGTTTGACCCAAAGTTGTAAGCAAAAAGCAATACTTTCTCAACCCCACGTTAGTGAGGCTGCAGCGCTTAGGTAACCGCTTTAGGCGTTGAGCTTTTGGCCTTAAGCCTACAGTGACGCTACCAGCTCTTCGAGGGCCGCATCATCCGCCACATTAATTTTTTTGCGAATACGCTGTCGTGTTTTTTTAATGGAGTCGGGCGCAATGCCAAGCATGCCGGCCATTTCCCGTTTCGACAGTTGTAACTTCATCAGGGCAAGTAAACGTTGTTCCGAAGGTGTTAAATCGGGGAAGCGTTGTTTGAGTGTAGAAAAAAATCCTATTTGTACTTTTTCAAATAAGTTCCTGAATTCATTCCAGTCGTTTTCTGTGAGGATAGAATACTGTTTCAGCTTCGCAGCAATCGCCTCTTTTTCCTGCAGCAACATGTACTGTTCAGGTTGCGCGTGCAACTGTTCAATTTCCAGTTTAAACTGGTTTATCAGCTGGTTCTTTTCCCGCACGCTGTCGATATAATAATGCAACTGCCTGACGGCGTTATTCAGCAGCTCTTTGTTTTTCTTTTGCTTTAATTGCTGGCGGAAGATGAGCTGGGCGGCAATGATCAACACCAGCAGGATCACCACAATTATAAAATTACGTACCAGCACCATTTTGCTTTTCTCGCTCTCCAGCAACTTCATTTCCGACAAATGCAATTCCACCGCTACTTTCTGTTCGGCCTGACTGAACACGACGGCATCACGCCGCTGGTTCAACTTGTTCACCACCCGCCGGGCAGTATCCAGATAGGCAAAAGCACTGTCGTACCGCTTCAGGTATTTGAATAAGCGCGCCTTTTGTAAAGCATAATACACAAAAGGCCGCCGGTCGGTCTGTCTGTTTATCACCTCCCGCGCTTCTTCCAGTTTTAAGGCAGCAGCGTGCACCAAATGCTTATCCAGATCCAGATCGGCCAGCATGATGATGGTATTGGCGGCGCTGGTCCATTCTTTACTGGCCATGCTTAGCTCGTAATCAGTTTTTAATAAAGGAACAGCTTCGTCGTTCTGCTTTAAAAAGTAATACACTGTTCCCAGGTTACCCGAAAGGATACCCGTCCAGGCAACATTATGGATGACGCGGGCAGTATCCAGTCCCCTGGTGAAATAGAAAATAGCGCTGTCATACTGTTTCAATTCCCGGTAAGCCAATCCCAGGGTATTCAGCGTGCGAACTGCATACAATGAATTGCTGTATGGATACCTGATGGCTTCCGATAAATACAGTTTTGCTTTATCGAAATTTCCAAAGTCGCAATAGATATAACCCAAATCATATAAATAACGGCTTGCATATGGATAATTCTCATATCCTATCTTCTGGATAATATTATTGGCTCTTATCATATATTCAAAGGCCTGGGGAAATTTATCCTGTTTGTAATACAACCACCCCATATTGTTATAGATCTCCGCTTCAGCTTCTTTCATCTCCAGCCGCAAAGCCATATTGAGTGCAGTAGTAAAGAATTCCAGCGCTTTGCCATTGCGCTGGTTGCTGAAATATTCTTTGAGGTAATCGCCCATGGCCATCACCGAAAATATTTTCAGGGGCATATCATGTATGTTGGTAGCCCATTGACTGATGTGGTTCAATGCAACAAACGCCTGTGCAGAATCGAGGTGAATGATCTGATCGTTATAGATCTTCCGGGCAACAGTGAGCCGGTCTTCCCGGTTGGCATTTTTCAGTACAGATAAAAAATCGGTTTGCCCGGGCCTGGCTATAACCAGTGCAGGTAATAGCTGGCACAATAGCACAATAATAGTTCTCATGTTCGTTTAGTTCAGTTAATTCAGCCGTTCTGGTTACATACGATGACCTGCTCCATCTGCCATACGGCCGGGAGATTGCAGGCAGCAATCATTATTTTAATAGTTAATGCAGGCAAGAATCTGATTCAACATCGATCTTGATAAAAGCGGAGAATAACAGGAATTGAAAAAACAGTCAGTAATGCGATAATAAAAAATTATTGGCAATATAAAAAACTATTTTTTTACTAGTACCATGCAACCCTTTTAATAGTCTATTGTTCGATGTTATTTGCTAAATGGTAAGCATACACATAATCATAACATTAAATTCATTTTGAACAGAAACCAGACCATTTAAATTCGCGCTTAATTATGAAGAAATTTCTTTTTGGAGTTGGTGCTTTTTTGTTGTGCCATTCACTCGCTGCACAGGAATCGCATGTTGTGCTGATCAGTATCGACGGGTTAAGGCCTGAATTTTACAAAGACCCTTCCTGGAACATGGTGCACTTGCGGCAGGCTATGGAAACGGGTTCTTACGCCGATGGCGTAGAAGGCGTTTTCCCAACGGTCACCTACCCTTCTCACACAACCATGATCACCGGCGTAAAGCCGCTGAAACATGGTGTTTATTATAACACCCCTGCTGAACCACTCGGTGTTACCGGCAACTGGTTGTGGAAATATGAAAATATAAAAGTGCCTACGTTGTTCAGCGTGGCAAAAGAAAAAGGGTTGAAAACGGCCGCTGTTTTCTGGCCCGTATCTGTAGGCGGACCAGCAACCTACAACATTCCTGAATACTGGTACCTGCCCAAAGAAAAAGGACAGGACCGCGTGATGTCGAAAGCCCTGCAGGAAAATGCAACGCCCGCTGGATTGTATGAAGAAGTGGAACAACATGCGACAGGCAAACTGGAAGAAATTGATTTTAACGGCGACTACCTGGGCATAGATGAAAACCTGGCCCGTATGAGCTGTTATCTTATTCGTCAATATAAACCCGCTTTACTCGCAGTTCACCTGGTTACGGTTGACCATTTTGAACATGAGCAGGGCCGTGATGGTGATAAAGTTCGCGCGGCTATTGCCGGAGTTGACAGAGCCATCAAGAGTATCAGGGAAGCTGTACAAAAAGCAGGCATTGCCGATAACACCACATTTATAGTTACCGGTGATCATGGTTTTGTAGATATTCATTCAAACATTGCGCCCAATGTGTTGCTGGTAAAAGCCGGTTTATACGATCCGCAAAAACCAGAAAACTGGAAAGCTTATTTCCATCAAGCCGGTGGTGCAGCATTTCTGCAGTTAAAAGACAAAAACGACAAACAAACCAAAGAGAAAGTACTGCAGTTGCTGAACAGCCTGCCCCTGGCCCAACAAAAGACGTTCATAATAAAAACAAGGGAAGAGATGGATGCCATTGGCGCCGATGGGTCT
Organism: Niastella sp.; assembly: GCA_021154515.1. Lineage (GTDB taxonomy): Bacteria > Bacteroidota > Bacteroidia > Chitinophagales > Chitinophagaceae > Niastella. Next base: position 4,452 of record JAJKIL010000421.1, read on the forward strand.
GCTACTCTGGCGTTAGCTGCTAAACAGGGATATGCTTTTTCCGGCGCCACCAGTGGTGAATTCATTCGAGCCGGCAAAGGCGGCACCCATGGTTTCTACCCTGACTTCAAAGAAATACAAACCGGTTTTGTTGCCTTTGGTTATGGTATTAAGAAAGGCGTGGTAATACCGCAAATGGGTTTAGTTGATATTGCCCCGCTGATCAGTAAATTATTAAATCTGAACATGCCCGCTGGTGACGGCGTATTGCTGGAAGGATTATTAAAATAGCTCTACCCACTCTTCGATTATTGACAGAGGGCCTACCGTTAGCGGTTGGCCCATTTTTATATTAGCATTATATTTCTATTTCCCCGCTTTCAATAAATGGTAGGCATGGTCGTTCTTGGCGTCTAAACCATTTGATCCTATGCGTTATTCCGTACCTGGCATATGTGTATCCCTGTTATTACTGTTTACCCATGATATTTTTTCACAATGTCCCGCCCCAATCCCACTATCCATCACGAAAGTAACAACTACCGAAAGCCGTTGCCAGGCATCAGGCACAGCTGTTGTACAGCTAACGGGTGGCGCCGCTCCTTTTAATTTTAGTATTACAGCCGGCCCTGTACTGGTACCAACCCAATCATCAAATCAATTTCAATCACTCTCAGCCGGCAGTTATACCGTTCGCGTTACAGATAATTGTAATACATCCAGTACCGCCAACTTTACGATTACCGGTTCATATGGCGTACCTGTGCCCACAGAACAGCTTACATCGCCCACCTGCCCTGGTGGTAACGATGGTAAAATCACGATAACCGTTACAAAAGGACGGCCCTCCTTTACCTACGCATTGGTAAATCCATCACCGGTTATCGTACCCGCACAACCGGGCAACGTGTTCACCGGTTTGCCGGCTGGTTCTTATACGTACCAGGTAACTGACTCTTGTGGTAATTTTCAAACCAGGACCGTTACTTTACCCGATGGGAATATCGGCTCATTTTTTGCAAACCGGGAGAATCCCAAATATGAAGGGTGTGATTCTTTTTCCATTCCTTATGCTATAGCTAACAACGGCTCTGTACGACCGCCCTATACCATTACATTGACATTGCCTAATGGTGTTACGCAAACCCATGTGTTCAATAGTAATGAACTGCGCCCGCCCAATCTCGGCTATATAATTATAGATACTTTCCGTTTCAGGTACCACCACGTTCCGGGTGCATCGGATCCCCTTCCCTTCACTATGTCGAATGGTTGTGGGTACACTACATCTGCTAATGGCTATTTATATGGACTGAATATGGTCGCTACCAGGATCCTGAGTGGTTGCCAATCGCTTACCTATACATTTGATCAGAATTCAGACAATAGTCCTGGCGCTACTAACAAATATCATTGTAACACTATTACCTATAACCTGGTTAGTCCGGCGAATGTAGTAGTAGCCACACAAACCAATAACTCCACGTTCTCCGGTTTTCCGCCTGGCAATAACTACCGGGTAGTGCGGCAGGATTGTTGTTCAAAAGACAGTATTTATTTCAACTGGGAACAACGGCCTGCGTTGCAGCTATATGTTGGCCGCTCTTCCGGTTATGTTTGTAAAGAAGGGACAACCGCTGTCACAGTATCCCTCAACAACCCCACCCAGGTTAATATCATTATAGCATCGGGGCCGCCTTCCGTTACATTTGCCGATGGCACGGTGCATAATTACACATATCCCGATACGATAAAGAACCTATCCTTTAACAATAGCAACGCAACGCTCAATTATTTTACCGCAGGCACGTATACCCTCATCGCGGTGGACACCTGTGGCGCACGTTCTACTGTAACCCTTACCATAACACCGGCGGAATTGCGGCATTCTACCTTTTCCACTACGCTAAAAAAAGGATGTATCAATGACAACAAGATCATCTTTACAGCTCAATCCAGCACAGGCTTATATGATGGTCAAATCCTGGTCGGTAACCGGTTTTTCAACGCATATCATTTTCCATTAACTGATTCGGTTGTGAATTTGCCGCCGGGCACCTATGACAATTACTATGGTTATAGCAAACAGGGATCTCCCTGGTATTATTTAAAAGGCATGAGCACTTATAGCTGTGACACATTAAAATCGACCATTGTGATACCGGCTTATACACAACCCGCTTTTGCAATGGCGCCGGCTATAGCTGTTTGCAACAATCTACGCACGATAGCACTGTTGCCCGACAGCAATTCAGGTGTTTCGCCATACAGGTACCGTATCTCCGCTGGCGCCACCACCACACCTTTACAAAACAGCAATATCTTCTCAGGTTTAACCGCGGGCGCCTATACCCTTCAGCTGGCCGATGCCTGTGGCAACAGCTTCTCAAACAGTGTAATCATCGATACACTCAGTGTACCGGCAGTACATGTTGCCGGAACTGTTTGCGTGGGTACCAACACTACCCTTTCGCTGCCTGTGAATCCTTATTATACATACAGCTGGCAACGTCCTAACGGAAATATCGTAAACGGTAATACGCTTGGGCTGACCCCGCTCACGACGAACGATTTCGGGAATTATGTTGTTTCTGCAACCAGCAACATCAACGGCTGTATCAATACCAAAACGCACAGGCTGGTGGTAACAAATTGCTCTATAACCGGCATACTGCCCATGACACTGTTGCAATTCAACGGAAATCGCCGGGGTAATACCGTTGTATTGCAATGGGAAACCGCTGAGGAACTAAATACCAGTCATTTTATAGTGGAAAGAAGTACAGATGGCATCCATTTCAATGCCATTCAAAAAGTGATGGTATCCGGTGAAGGTACCGGCAACTACACAACAGCCGACTATCAACCATTGCCTGGTCTGTTATATTATCGCCTGCAAATGGTTGACATAGACGGTCGGTTCACCTACAGCCATACGCTTTCTATAAATAATGATAACAATACTATTACGGTAGCGCCGCGGCTGATCACCGACAACAGTGAGATAAAAGTTACACATGCAGCCAGTACACAATCCGCCGTTATTCAAATTACAGGCATCGATGGCAAAGTATGGTTAACCCAACCTGTTGCCAAAGGCAGCCTGCAAACCACCATTAACACGAATTGGTTGGTCAAAGGAAATTACCTGGTAGTGTATAGTGGAGATGGAGCACGTACTGCAGTGCAAATAGTGAAACTATAGGCAGAAGGTACCAGATACAAGAATCAAGGCACAGGAATTTACAACTCAGGTTTCCCGAATATTACCGGAGACTCCGAATGTTAAGACTTGTGCCTTGCACCTTGTGTCTTATGGTATTAGTTCTTTTATTTTTATTTATTGAAACACCAGGTCGCACTGGCTGCTTTCATAAACAATCTCAACGGTCTCCGCGTCGATGCAGGTTTAATAACCCGGCGCCTGCACCATCACAAAATTCTTATTCAGTTCACTCTGCGGTATGGGAAAGATATAATACTTGTTGTCCCATACCCGGGTAGAAGTTCTTGTTTTTACATAGAATGCAGGATCTGATAAACTATTTCCATCCAGCACATTCATACCGGTAAAATCGCCGCCCTGTTTGCCTTCGGGTGCATTGGCAATTTTCCACCGGCGAATATCAAAAAAGCGGCAACCTTCATACGCCATCTCGATACATCTTTCCGTTTGTATCTGTTTACGCATTTCAGCCTGTGATAGCCCTGGCCCAAGATCCGGAATACCACCACGGGAACGAATTTTATTCAAATAAATAAGGATATCTGGATGGCCGGGCTGAGCTTCATTCAATGCTTCTGCATAATTCAAATACAATTCTGCCAATCGAATATACATAGCCGGGCGGGCAACATTCCCGTTATCGTTCGATAAATTTCTCGCTGGATTGGTATGCTTGCGCACCAGATAACCGGTCCTGGGGAACTTTGTTTCACTGCCATTTGCATTCCCTGAGTTACCTGTTGGCCAGAATTGCACATACGTTTGTCCGGTCTTGGCAACAAACGGAATAGTAGCACCATTAAATGTAATGGTATTATAAAAACGCGGCTCGCGGTTTACATACATGTTGCTGGTACCAGCTACATAATACCCTGCTTTGGCTGTTGCCGTAAAACCGTTCTCATTATAATTACTGCCGGCTTCATTGATAGCTTTGCCATTGATCATTCTGAATTTATCAACCATTTGCTGCGGCACTGCCAAAGCCGCATTAAACGCAGTACCATTGACAGCCCTTGGCGCCGCATCATTTTCCCAGGTTTTATAAACGGTAACCGCACGTGTCCAAATACCTTCGGTGCTCCAACCGGTAAGGAAAAGATCACGATATGACTGGAAGGCTGCCACAAACGGATCGGCATTGGATACTTTGTAAAGACTCTTTCCATTGACAATGGCATGATCGATCGCCCGTTTGGCTGCAGCCGCTGCTATGTTCCATTTTCCAGCGTCATAGCCTGTATTCATCAATTGGTTGCCATCTTCATTTTTAAAGTTGTCAAAATCAGGGTTACCATTGTATAACGGACTGGCATCAAATAACAGCACCTGTGATTTAACGGCATCTATCACCAGTTGATTGATGCGTCCGGCCTGGGTGGCATCTTCCGTACCACCAGCTCCCAGGTATTTATCGGGCACCATCGCATAAGCGGAATCCATTTCGCTCAGTACATAATCAATACACTCCTTCCAGCTGTTTCGTGGTAGCTGGTAGTCGTCGTTGTACTTGCCTGGTTCATCACCCACCAATATAACCGGCCCGTATAGTTTCATCAAATTCCAGTAATAATATGCGCGCAAAAAACGAGCTTCACCTTTATACTGAACCATCAATTCTTTACCATTGGGTTCCTTTAGCAGGTTGGTCTCACTGTTATCAATGTGCTGAATAAAAATATTGGCCATGCGGATCCCCTGGTAATGGCTCGTCCAGAGGTTGATGGCGTTCGCCGGATTCAACAAGCCACTTGCCTGTACGGTGGCGCCGGCCGGCTCCAGTTCTTCGGTAAAACCAGCCCAATAGCGCGCCGAGCCCGCTGTATTTGCACAGGGATCAACCAGGGTGCCGTACACCGAGGCCAGCCAGTTTTCAGTTTCTGTTTTGTTTTTAAAAATGGCATCGGTAGAAACAAGGTCCTTGGGCACCCCGTCGAAGTATCCCTTCTTACAACTGGCTATAGTTGCAAGCAGAAATATTATTATAAAGTTGTACTTCATTTGTAAATGGCGTTTATCGTGAATGGTGAATGGTCAAATTTAAAAAGTAGCTCTCACTCCAAAATTGTATGCCTTGATATTTGGATAGTACCCACCTCTTGTAACTGTGGTAGAGCTGTTACCGATATCATTCAACTCAGGATCCCAGAACTTCCATCTTGAAATGGTGACCAGGTTGGTACCGTTTATAAATATCCGCAGGTTTTTGATCCGGTTCCTGTGCACCATCCTGGCTGGTAATGTATAGCCCAACTCGGCGCTTTTTAACCGGATGAAATCAGCCGGATGTAACCACCAGTCGCTCACCAGGAAATTCGAAGTGGGATCCAGGTTACTACTCAGGCGCGGATAGAATGGATGCGGATCGGGGTTATCAGGCATCCAACGGTCTTTTACAGCAGCATACAGGTTGCCGCTGTTTGCCCCATTGTTAAAGGGAAGGGTACCATCACCGGCGCCATACAACAGCCATACTTTACCGGTTCCCTGTATAAACGCGCCGAGATCAAAACCTTTATAACCAAAGGCAATATTCATCCCATACATCATTTTTGGCGTTCCATTGGCATCCACACGCGATATATCAAAACTGTTGATGACGCCATCACCGTTCAGATCTTTATACTTGATATCGCCCACCATCGGCGTACCGGATTGTTTGGCCCATTTATCAATTTCTTCCTGGCTTTCAAACAAACCAACAGCGGTATATAATTCTTTTGCATCCACTTCATGTCCCTTCCATTCCATCCAGGGGTATGGTTGAGGAGGAAGCCCCTCCTGCAGGTTTTTATTTTTATTATAGGTAAAAGTACCGGTGAATGTAAGCCAGGTTGTTTTGGTAAACGATTTGTTATACGAAAGGCTTATATCAACACCTTTGTTCAGCACAATGCCGATATTACGAACCGGGTTTACGGAGCCAAAACCAGAGATGCCGGGAATGGTGGCATCGGCACGCAGGATATCTTCCCTTCTTTCCCGGAACAATTCCGCGATCAACTTCAGATCATTATTCAGGAAATTCATTTCAATACCCAGGTTATGCCGGTATGAGGTTTCCCAGGAGGCATCGGTAGCAATTTGAGACTGAGAATAACCAGCATAGTTAGTCGACAGGGACGTTGGCGTACCAAACTGGTAAACTCCGGCAGCTGCTTTGGTCAGCATATCAAGGTATAAAAACCGGTTACCACTATAGCCGCCATTACCAGTTAAACCATAACTATAGCGTAGATTGAAATAGGATAACACACCGGTGAGCGGCTGAAAGAATTTTTCACCCGATATTATCCAGCCCACTCCAAAGGAAGGAAAGAAACCATAACGTTTCGATGGAGCGAAATTTTCAGAACCGGTATAGCCAAAGTTACCTTCTACAAAATACCTGTTGTTAAAGCCGTAGGTGGCACGGCCGGTCAATCCACGATTGCGGAATGGTATGGCTCCGGTGAACGTAGTAGCATTGGCATCCGCATACTCCGACTGGTTGAACAGCAACAAAGCGCCCACCTCGTGTTTTCCGCCAAAATTGGCTGAGTAATTCATTGAAGCTTCAGAATACATCCGGTGATTGGTTGACCGGGCAGATGAATATGAGAGCAGGTCGTTGGGGGTGTTTATAAACCGGGTAATAAGATTGCCGGCGGAATCGCGGCCTTCTGCATATACCATAGGTGCAGCACGCGCGGTAGCCACCGTGGCGCCGGTATACACATCGTAGGAGAACAAACCCGAAATAGACAATCCTTTTATAAACATGCTCAGGTCCTGCTTTATCCTGATGTTCGGGCGAATGCTTGCAGAGTCATCGTATCCCGAACCAAAACCAAAGGCAAACCGGGCTGGACTGCTTGTGCCACCAGGTGTTCCAGGCCAGGAGCCGTCTGAATAGCGGGCAGGGATAATATGAGGTGGTACACGTAAAGAATATTCAAACAGGGTGTTCGATTCATTGTCCACAGCCGAATTATAAGGACCGTTCCGTCTGTCAATGATGGTGGAGATACCCAGATCAAGTTTGGTGGTACCCGTTATATTCACACCAACGTTAGCGGTAAAATTATAACGATGAAAAAATGACTTCGTATCATAGTTCTCGTCTTTATAAGGTTTTATCATCCCGGTTTCATTATAGTAGCCGCCCGAGATATAGTAAGTGGCTCTTTCGGCCCCGCCACTTACGTTGAAGTTGGCTCGTTGTGTTAAGCCGTGATCGCGGTACAATTCTTTTTGCCAGTCAGTATTTGGATATAGATCCGGATCAACACCACTTCTGTGCAGTTCAATTCTATCAGCTGTATAAAATGGATCACGACCACGGGTTGTCAGTGATTCATTATACAATTCCATCCAGGTGGGCGCATCGAGCATTTCAGGCAACTGAACGAATTGAGTGAACCCCGAGTTCACTTCCACGTTGATGGAAGGTTTGCCGGCAACGCCGCGTTTGGTATTGATGAGTATAACGCCATTAGCGCCACGGGTACCATATACCGCCGTTGATGTAGCATCTTTTAACACAGTAAAGGTTTGAATATCTTCCGGGTCAACATCATTAAAACTTCTGTCGGGCACCCCATCGATGATGATGAGCGGCGTACGGGTACTGGTGCCAAAAGTAGAAACCCCACGTACCAGTACACTGGCGTTATCTGCCCCAGGACCGCCACCGCGGGAGGTTGTAATGATGCCGGAAATGCGTCCGGCCAGCATCCCGGCAATATCCCTGGCCGGTAGTTTCAGGTCTTCAGGATTTACAGTAGCCTGTGAACCCACCACGCTCACCTTCTTTTGCTGGCCATAACCAATCACGGTTACTTCATCCATACTACCAGCAACAGGCGATAATTTTACATTCAGGTCTACCCGGTTTTTTACCGGTTGTTTATCCATGCGATAACCGGTGTAAGAAAATTCAAGCGAGTCGGTGGGGTTTACAGTTATGGTATAGAAACCGTCTTTATTGGTGGCGGTTGCTATAGTAGTGTGGGTTATGCGGATGGTTGCCCCGTTTAAAGGTTTATCAAGTTCATCAGTTACTTTTCCGGTAACCGTTAAAATGCGATCCTGGGCAAGAGTGGCGGAAGCCAGGAAGAGAAGTGCGGTCAATGGTAGCAGCAAATACCACCCGCCCATACGCAATGGCGATTTTTTCAAGATCATAAGCGTTAGTTTTAAAGCAGGCTATTTATCTAAGTGTTGGGAAAATGAATGGTGGCAGGGCATATGGGTGCAGACCACCCTGGTTAGCAGTTTGTTCATGACAAGCGGTTTTAAAGCGTTAGTTGAGGTAGATATGTTCTACATAACAAAATTGAAAGAAATATTCGAAATTCCAAAAAAATTATGGGTTATCATTCCGGAAAGCCTGTAAATGGTTCATTTTAAGGCTAAACTGAAAAATGTAGTAGTAGATTAGACGGGGTTATTATGTAGGGCTTATTGACGTAGCCTGGGTACAGGTACAACCTGCACTGGATTGGCCTGGGGAATGCTTCTGGTATAGCTTATAACCTGCACTGGACTACTCTGGAGGGTGCACTGATAGAGGGGCCAGTGCAACGGATCAAGTGAAAAAGTTGGGGACCAGGTTGAAAAGTTGGGGACTTAGGATAAGATTAGATACCACCCCATGAAAAGAGCACAGTTCTACCAAAGATTGGCAAAAGTTGTAAACTTTGAAGCAGCTATTGCCTTTTATCGTGGGCCTGTAGCTTTATATAGTGCGCCTGTAGCCTTTTATAGTGCGTCCCTAGCCTTTTATGACTCATCCAAAGCTAAATATGACACATCAGTAGCTTATTTTGGGGCGTAAGTAGCCTTTTTTAGCGCACATCTTCGCAATTTCAACTCATTAGTTGCTTTTTTTGCCACACAAGTAGTCAACTTTAGGTCTTAAGTAAGGAACATACGATCGGAAATTAGCTATTAATAACCCAATGTTGGTTACTTATGTCGTAATGTTGGCTACTGACGAGTCATAAAAGGCTATTTATTTGAATTTCCCATGAGAAATGCATTACAAAAGGCGATTGATGATGCATAAGAAGCTAGTGTTGATGTATAAAAACCAACGGAAGATCTATAAAAAGCTACTGATGATGCATAAAAGGTAAGATGAGACGAGCACAAGACACTGGTAAAGGATCTAAGTCCCCAACTTAAAATTGCCCACCATTGCTTTCTATTCTCTTAATCCCCCAGGAATTTGACTTGATCCAGTACAACCCCAGGCAATACGTAGGCAATGCTAAGGCAAGTCTGCTACAGTATGCCGAGGCATTGACGAGGCATCAAAACCAATAAAAAAGGCACTATCGTTTACAAGAAACAATAGTGCCCATAATTCTTTATCAATTACAATCAATCAGTCTTACAGACCAGCTGTAACATCAAATTTGATGGTAGCTTTACCTGTAAGTGTAGTAGTTGTAGCACGACGCGTAGTAGCTGAAAGCTTATACGTGAATGAAGTTGAGCTGAAATAGTCTTTCAGTTCAATATTATTTACCGGGATATCTAAAGTAACCTGGTTTTGATCAGGATTATTAGCTATTCCTGCAATAACAGTATAGTCAGGTTTTGCACTGGAAGATAAACCAACTTCGCAAGCTGAGAAAGCACCTAAGTTATCAGGTCCGCCAGCGTTTGTCAAATTAAGCACAACACTTTTAATTTTTGCTGACTTGATGTTACCGATACCAAGGCTGGTGTTTTCATGTTTAATAAGCGAATCGAGGTTGATCCCGTACTGAAAAGTAGCTACCTGCTGTGTTCCTACCTGTTGAGGGGTAATGTAAAAATCGGCAGTTACAGTTTGAGTAGGGATGTTAATAGAGATAGCATCTTTAACCTTGTCGCAAGAATGTAAAAGGGTACTCAGGGCTAATACGGAAACTAAACCAAGCGATCTGTAAAAAATTTTCATGATACTGATTTGGGTTAAATGTGGTTTTATAAACGCGCAAATATATAAATTTCGTATACATGTTAATACCTGGTTGGGGTGAACGCCGTATTATTGTATGTGAACGTACAATTACTGTGCGTAAAAGCTACATCACTATTTATTCCTGAATAGAAAAACACCTGTAATTTTCACGTTGCCGCCTGGAGGTTTCAATTTTTTTTATAGAATGAAATTGCTTTTAAATACAAAAGCTGACGGCAACAATTTGTTGCGGCAGCCTTTTGTTATGTCTGATTCTAGTCTACTTTCTTTGACAAAGGTAATTTCACATACTGTACCAGCACTGAATCACCATCTTTCAGCAGTGAATTCAGATCAGGATTGAGTGTATTGATCGTTGGGATCTCAGTGGCAGTTATAGCGCAATCTTTTGTAACAACCGCATAGGTTAACAGGGGAGCATAATAATTAGCGCCTTCCACAACCAGGGGATATGATTTACGATAGGTTGCGCAATTGGCATCAGGGCAATTATACAATGCTGTAAACTGAGGCACCTGACCTAATAAAGCGCCACATGAAGTAGCATAAGTTGGGAAAGGAGTTGCAGTGTATTCGGTAACCAGCAGCACAGAATCCATTGCACCGGTGATCTCCATATTTACACCATTCACGTTTACCAGGTTATCATTTAAAAAGCTAACAGTCTGGGTTGATGGAGGAACGGGTACAGAGGTCATACCAACAAAGAAATTGGCCCTTGCATCAGGAGATACGTTTCTGTTAATGAAGCCCTGGATCAATGCAGGATCAGTTACAGCGCCATTCTTTGTACGGATTGACAACTCTTTCACTTCCATAGAAGCACCGGGATAATAAACAGACAGAATTTTATCCCCGGCAGGTGCAGACTGTGAGTCTTTTTTAGAACAAGAATAAAGAATAACACCAGTAGTTAATGCTAATACAGGGAACAGGATTCTAAGTTTCATTGCGTTTTTTATTATAGTTTTTATAGAATACAATGGTTTACCGTTTGGTGCGCACACGCCAGCCATTACAGCCGCATACATGCGTCCATTCATTTTTTCCTCCGGGCTAAAGCTTCGCTAATTGTACATTAATAAAGGATATGCTCCTTTTTTTCCAGGCAGTTAGGGGGGCAAACAACTGTTTATAGTTGTTGTAAAAATGGGCAACTCATCGTTTCTGCATTAGAATTGACAAGCGTTTGGCAGATGTTAGTAAAATTTTTGGCAAGTAAAAATTTCTGGTGGCAATCTGGCTCTGATGTTCCTGCAATCGGTGGGATTTGATTATCAGGGATGGCAAGTGTTTATAATTGTCAAAATTACACTAATCAGTTCAATTAACCAATAGTTAAGTGGGAATATTTTCTAATGAGAGTGAAATTCATCAATAAAAACGCACGACGTATTATTATATATAGGGGCGGAATGTAATTATTTTTAAACGATAATTCCAAATACAGGTATCCATATTTGTTAACCTTATTATAAATATAAAAAAACTCCTGTATTGAAATACAGGAGTTAGAGACAATTATTTTTACCTGGAATAGACATTCCCTGCGGAACAATTATCACTGTACGAAATAAAATGCACTTATCCATAGTGCCATCAGATTCAGTAACCTGATATTTATAAAACTTCCTTCTTGTTGAATTTTGATGCTCACATTCCAGAATGGCCCGGTAAGATCTGTATCGGTTGTACTGAACAACAAGGCCCCACTTTGCGGCTGCCGCCAGTTTATTCCCTGATGAAAGTGCCGGAAAAGCGGTGGTTTGTCCCGACCCGGGTGCACAAAATGCTGTAAACCCCATTGTCGCTGGTACTGGTTGATGTTCCTTTAATAGTTACCGGTGACCTTTTCCCCTGGTAGCGATCACTGCAAACCTATTATTAACCAATGTGGTGAAGGTTTGGATTTTGGTTTTTATGGTTCAAATTTTGTTCGATTGCTTCTTTTTTTTGGTTTTAGCCTGTAAAAAGTCAGAAAAGGCGGCTAAAAAAGACCAAACAACGGAAAATAAAACAACCGGCCAATGTGCACGCAGCCATAAAAAATGGCGGTTTCTCCTTAGAATTTTCCCTATTTTTAAGGCCTAACGATCAGAAAGGGGAACCACATGAGGTATAAAGCCATTGCTATACTTTCCTTATTGCTCACGTTTACCATCCGCCTGCTTGCAGATAATTACCCGGTCAAATTCCTGGGTATCGACCAGGGCTTGTCGAACAACGTTGTCACCACTATTTACCAGGATTATAAAGGCTTCCTATGGTTTGGCACCTACGACGGGCTCAATCGCTATGATGGATATGGCTTCCGGATCTTCCGGAACGTCATTGGCGACAGCACTTCCTTAAATAATAATACTGTTTACACCATCGAGGGTGATGCCGCCAATAACATTTGGGTGGGCGGGCTCAAGGGGGCCTGTGTATTTGATCCGGTGCGTTCAACTTTCTCCCGTCTGCAATACCAGGGTTGGAAGGATGCGACCCGGCATTACGTACAGGATAACATCCATATTATTCAGGCGGCATCAGGATTGATGCTTGTTGGTTCCCAGCAAAATGGCTTACTGGTTTTTGAAAACAGATCAACACCCGGTCAGCAAATACCATTGCTGCATGATAATATGACCGATGCGAATTATGATGTAACCGCCATTGAATTTGATAGCGTTCGCAACACTGTATGGCTCTTTATTCAACAGGTGGGTTTATGTCAATATGATCGGGTTAAAAAGCATTTGCGGGTAGTAAGCACCCAGATCAAACAAGCCAATTGTTTAAAGCTCGACAAACAGGACAATATATGGCTGGGGAATGAAAACGGCTTATACCAGTTCAGCACTACCACCAACCAATATTCAGCAAGTTATCTAAGCACACGCAGTAAGGTCGTAAACCTGTATTTCGACAAACAGCAACAAGGCTGGATCGGTTCCGACGGCAATGGACTGCTGGTGCTTCCGCCCGGCGCCTCCAAAGCCACGCCTTATGTAACTGCAGCGGGAAAATCTATTGTGAACAGCAATGCCGTGTATGCCATCTATGAAGATGCCGATGGCCGTAAATGGATCGGCACGTTGCGCGGCGGCATCAATGTAGTGGAATCCAAAACAAGTTCATTTACGCACATCACGTATAATCCGCCGGGAAACGACAATCTTGTCAGCAATTTCATCATGTCGTTTTGTGAAGATGAAAAGCACAATGTATGGATCGGCACCGACGGCGCAGGGTTGCGGTATTGGGACCGGCAAAAAAACGAGTTCACCCAATATACCCCCAACAATGGCCCAAACGCCATCAGCAGCAATTTCATTACCAGTATTGTAAAAGATCATAACAACGAAGTATGGGTAAGTACCTGGCTGGGCGCCATTAATCGCTTTAACCGGTCAACCGGTACCTTCACCCGGTATGATTGTTACAATCC